>NZ_DJIQ01000063.1:0-9983 GCF_002433705.1 Oceanicaulis sp. UBA6590 | reverse complement strand
ATAGGGAATGGCCACGCGCAGCATATAGGCGTGCAGCTGCAGATAGACGCCGTTCATCAGGCGCAGCGGCTTGAACTCGTCCTCGCTCAGCGCGCCCGACAGGCGGGCATGGACCTGTTCGCGGAACTCCGCCGTGCGGGCGTCCAGAACCGCGCGGTCGATCTCGTCATACTTATACATGCGCGCCCCCGGTGCTTGAGGCCAGCTTGGTCGAGCCTGCGCTGGGGCCGGACAGGCGGATGGTCTCGCGCACATGCTTGCGGCCTGCAGGAGAGAACCCCTCAGCCTCGGCGTCGATGTCAATCGGATAGGGTCCGACGACGGTCAGCACATCGCGGAGCGCCGTTTCGAGCGCGGCGTCCGTGGCGTCATCCTCAAGACGGACAGCCAGATCCGCGTTTTCGGTCCAGCTTTTCTCGGGCGTCAGATAGACCACGCGGCCATCGGTCAGCCGGTTTGCGGTGATGGTTTTCATGCGGCGTGCTCCAGCGCTTTCTGGCTCAGGCTTGAAAGGTGTTCAGGCGCATAGGCGACCACATCGCCGATCACGAGGACGGCGGGGCCATTGAGCTGTTCGGTCGAGATCGTGTGCGCCAGGGCGCCCAGCGTGGTGAAAACCCGGCGCTCGGTGCTCAGACTGGCGTTCTCGATGATCCCCACCGGGGTGGCGGGGGAGCGGCCGGCCTCGACCAGGCGGCGCGACAGGGTCGCGGCCACCGCGACGCCCATATAGACGACGAGGGTGTGGGTGGAGGCGGCGAGGGCTGTGTAATCGAGATCGGGACCGCCCAACTTGGGACGGCCGGTGACGAAGGTCACGGCCTGCGCCGCATCACGATGGGTCAGCGGAATTTGCGCCTGGGCGCCGGCGGCGAGAGCAGCGGAGATGCCCGGGGTGACATGGACTTCAATGCCCGCAGCGCGCACGGCGTCGACTTCCTCACCGCCGCGACCGAAGATGAAGCTGTCTCCGCCTTTCAGACGCACGACCCGGCGGCCGAGTTTCGCCTGCTCGATCAGGATTTCGCAAATGCGTTCCTGCGGCACCGGATGGTCGCCCTGACGCTTGCCCACATCAATGCGGTGCGCATCGCGGCGCGCACGGTCGATGATTTCGGGTGAGACCAGACGGTCATGCACGATCACATCCGCATCACGGATCAGGCGGGCCGCCTTCACGGTCAGAAGTTCGGGATCACCCGGACCCGCGCCCACGAGATGCACTACGCCCTTGCTGGCGGGGGCGTCGTCTTTCAGGGCGTCGATCAGGGCGGCGCGCACGCCGTCTTCATCGCCTGCATCGGCCAGTTGGGCGGCGGGACCGCGCAGAGCGCGCTCCCAGTATTTGCGGCGGGCCTCCACACTCGGGAAGGCGTCCATGACCCGCTGACGCAGACCGCGCGCGGTTTCCGCCAGCAGGCCAATGCCCGGCGCGATGACGGTCTCGATCGCGCTGCGAAGATCGCGCACCAGGATCGGTCCGGCGCCGCCCGAGGACAGGGCGATGGTGATGGCGCCGCGATCCACAAGGGCGGGGGTGTAAAAATCGCAGAGCGGCAGATTGTCGACCACATTGACCAGCGCGCCAGCCTTGCGGGCTTTCGCAGCCAGCTTGATCGCGCGCTTCTCATCCTCGATCCCGATGAAGACGAGGCGGGCGCCCCTGAACACGTCATGGGGGCGGGCGCGGGTGTCGATCCGGGTGTTCGGGTTGAGATCCGACGGCAGGGTCGGAGAGACGCCCAGCGTGCACCAGACCAGCTCGCACGGGGCGGTGCGGAAAAGGCGCAGCTTGTTCAGCGCGGGCTCTCCGGCGCCCAGAACGACCACGCGGGCGTCCTTCAGGGGGATGGCGGGCAGGAACTGATCCATAACACTAAGGCCTTCTCGTAATGCGGCCCGCACTCTCGCTGTCAGTATAGCTTTTTACAAATCAGTATTTTTGCGTCATATAGAAAGAAATTCTTTTCGATGGTGATCCATGGCCGGTCTGGCTCCGCTCAATGCCCTGCGCGCTTTCGAGGCCGCCGCCCGTCAGGGCGGATTTGTCGGCGCGGCGGAGGAGCTCAATGTCACGCCCGCCGCCGTGGGCCAGCAGGTGCGCCAGCTCGAAGCCCTGATTGGCGAAGCGCTGTTTGAACGGCAGGGCAAGACGCTGATCCTGACCGAGCGCGGCGCGGCGGCGTTGGAGCCCTTGCGGCGCGGTTTCGAGCTGATGGGAGAGGCCAGCGCCGCCCTGCGTGCGATGCAGGCGACCCCGACGCTGACCCTTGCCGCGGATCACGATGTGATGATCGCCTGGCTTGGCCGGGACCTGGCCTCGACGGACGCCGCCATAAGGCTGGTGGCGCGCGGTGAAGAGGCGGAGCTGACCCTGACGCGCTCCTCTGTCGCTACGGCGCCGGCGGGCGCGGATCGCATCATGGACGAGGTGCTGACCCCGCTCGCGCGGCCCGGTCTGGTCGCGCCGGATGCGGGTTTGGCGGTGCTTGAAACCCTGCCCCTGATCGAGGACAGCGCCAGCGGATTGAGCTGGGCGCAATGGCTCAGCGCGCGGGGCGGCTATGGCCTTGAAGCGCAGCCGCGCCTGCGGGCGGCGGACTCGCTGGCGGCGCTGGCGCTGGCCGAAGAGGGCGCAGGCATCGTGCTGGGACGCAAGCCGCTCGCCTATGACGCCATCCGCGCCGGGCGCCTCGCGCCCGTATTTGCCGACGGGGATCAGCCGACGGACCAGGCGTATTTCCTGCAAGGCGTTGCGGGGCGGTCGCCGTCGGCCGCCGCGACCCGTCTGGCCCAGCATCTGAAGGCCTGCGCAGCGGCGCGTCAGGATCTCGCGGGCGAGCTCTGATCAGGCGTCGAGCCGAGACAGCGGGTGAACCGGGCCCATCTCCGGCTCGATATCGGGCGCGGGATGGTGATCGGGCCACAGCCAGTGGGCCAGCGCTTCGAGGCTGTCGACAATGCGCGGGCTCGATCGGCTGAACAGGCGATTGCCGTCAAACACAATAAGCTGACAGCCCCGGGCTTCGAGCTGTCGCAGCGCAGCCACAGCCTCCTGATCGCCGGCGATGTCCTCAAGCGTGCGCGCGGCGGGGAAGCCGCATGGCGCGATCACCAGACGCTCAGGGTTGAGAGCGTGCAGATTGTTCCAGCTCGTCGTCCAGCTGGGCCGGTCTGCGGTATTGCCCGCATCCTCGGCGCCCGCCAGCGTCAGGAGCTCATGCATCCAGTGGCCGCCAATGAAGGGCGGGCTGGTCCAGTCCAGCAGCACGGTGCGCGGGCGCGGACCGGGGAGCGCCTGACTGCGCGCGGCCACCGCGTCGATGCGCGCCTGAAGGCTGGCGCGAAGCTCGGCCGCGCGATCAGCAACGCCCGCCGCCTCGCCGATCATGGTGATCGTCTCGAGAATGTCGCGCAGCGAATAGGGTTCGAGATTGACGAGCGTCGGTTGCGGATCGAGATCGCTCAGGACCGTGCTGACCTCCGCGCCGGAGACGGCGCACACATCACAGAGCGCCTGACTGATCACGAGATCGGGCTTGAGCGCGGCCAGCGCCTGCGCATCGAGCGCGTAGATCGCATCCTGTCCCTGCAGTTTGGCGCGCACCGCCTCATCAATGTCGCGGGCGGTCTGCGCTTCAAAGAGGGCGCTCGTCAGCGCGGGCAGGTCCCTGACTTGCGGCGGCCAGTCACAGCAATGGGAGACGGCGACCAGATCATCGGTCAGGTCCAGAGCGGCGACGATTTCGGTCGAGCTGGCGAGGAGGGAGGCGATGCGCATGCCGCGAAAGGCTCGGATCAGGATTTGGGCGGGGCGACGAAAGGCGCGATGCCGGTCATCAGATGATAGACCATGCTGGCGGGCACATGATCGACTGCGGGTTCGAACTCCGCGTCGAGACGGTCAACCCAGCCATGGGCGGGGCCCTTCTGCAGATAGCGGGCGTTGATCTCGTCGATCATCGCCTTCACCGGGGCCTGGGGCGAGCCCAGGGTGATATAGGTGCGCAGGCGTTCCAGCTGGGGCCACAACCGATAGGTGGTTGCGCCATTGCCCAGAACGTCCAGCGCCAGGCCGTTGCGAATGCCCTCACGCTCGGCGAAGGCGTAGATGCGGCGCAGCCAGCTGCCGCAATCGCGGCCGATCAACCGGTCCGTCTCGCTCAGCAGATAGATCCATTCATAACAATGGCCGGGCTCGATCCGGTCATCCCGCACCCGGGTCCAGTCCGGACCGAAGCGCTCCAGAACCGCGCCGGTTTCCGGCGCGAACATGAAGCGTTCAAACAGGGTGGCGATCGTCTGGATGCGCGCGGCCGACGCCGGATCGCCCATCACCTCGTAATGACGCAGGCTGGCTTCCAGAAGGTGCATGTGCGGATTGGACAGCTTGCCGCCGCCGCCGGTCTCGTGATCGACCCAGCCGCCATAGATGTCGTCGGCGAACAATTCGTCGATAAGGGCGAAGGCTTCCTCGGCCAGCGCTTCGCCTCGCGCATCGCCCAGGGCGGCGAGCTCGGAACCCGCCAGCGCCACAAAGGCGTGATCATAGAGATCGCGGCGCGGATCATTGATCTTGCCCTGACCGTCAAAGCCATGCGCCCAGCCGCCCTGGGGCGCGCGGGCCGGACCATTGAGAAAGGCGACCGCCGCATCGATGACCTGATCAGCGAGTCCGTCCGGATTCCAGCCCAGGGATTTGGCGCGGGCGAAGCTGAACAGCTGGCGCTGGGCGACCCGTCCGCGCCGGTGGAGATTCGGCGCGGCTTCGCCGCTCAGATCAAGCCCCTCGACAAACCCGCCCGAAGCCGGATCGACGGCGCGTGCAGCCCAGCCCGGCATCACCGTGTTCCAGAGCCAGTCGCCCAGGGATTTGCGCTGATCGGCGCGCAACAGGGTCTGGCCCAGGGTCTGGATGGCGGAAACGGCGGGCTTGATCCCCGCCGCGCCGTCCAGGCTCGACACCAACACGGCGTCACGGGTGGCGATGACGGCGATGGCGTCCAGCCCGTGGACGGCCACCTTCGGGCCTGAAGACTGGATGAAGACGCGTTCGGCGCCGGGCGCGACCACGGCCCCGCGCAGAACCTTGGGGTCGTGCGTGGCTTCGGCGTGCAGGGCGTGCACGGCGCGGAAATCGCCCACATCGCTCCATCCCATCGATACGGGCAGGACGGCGATATTGTTCGCCGCTTCCATCACCGCATAGTCGATGGATTCAGAGCGGCATCTGGCGAACAGGGTGCGATCGAGCTGGCCGTGTTCGTCCAGGGCCGCCTCGACGCTCTGAAGAATATCGGGCGCATGGGCCTCAAGCGCCTCGCGCATCACACGCGCGGTGAACATGAAGACGCCGGCGTTCCAGTAAAAGCGTCCGGTCTCGATATAGGTGCGCGCGGTTTCAACGTCGGGCTTCTCGACAAAGCGCGCGACAGGCTTGGCGGCGCTGTCGGCGGGGAGCGCCTCGATATAGCCATAGCCGGTGGCCGGGAAGTCGGGATTGATCCCGAAGGTCACGATCTGGCCTTCGCAGGCGGCGGGCTGGGCGTTGCGGATGGCGCGGTGAAAGGCCGCCACGTCCTTGATGTGATGGTCGGCCGGCAGGATCAGGAGGATCTCGTCCGGCTCGGCCAGCAAGGTGGCGGCGGCGATGGCCGGCGCGGAATTGCGGCCCATGGGCTCCAGCACCAGCTTCACGCCCGGAAGCTCGGCCTGCAGCTGATCCTTGTGCCGGAAGGAGCCCACGGCCATGGCGGGATTGAAGAGGCCTTCATCGCTGACGCGCGACAGGGTTTCGGCCACCATGGATTGCGGGCCGGTCAGGGGCAGGAATTGTTTCGGGGTGCGCGGGGTGGACAGGGGCCATAACCGGGTGCCGCCGCCGCCGCACAGAATGACGGGCGTGACTTTGGTCATGTTGGCTCTCCCCCGTTGATCCGTATCCGTCCAGACCGTGCGTCAGCTATCGCAGCTCGCCTTAAGCCTTGCAATGTTTTGTGTGAGTGTCCGTCACTCAGTAAAGGGCTTCAATCCGGAGCGCCGCCCATCAGCGCTCGTCTTGGGTCAGCGCTGTCCACGCATCATGCTGGGACAGGAAGACCTCGCCCGTCAGCGCGGTCAGGAAATGGGTGTGCTTGAGCTTGTCCATGACAGGCCCTTTCACCTCGGACAGGTGCAGGCGCACGCCCATGTCGTGAAGACGCGCGTTGAGCGCCTCCAGGGTTTCAAGCGCGGAGTAATCCACTTCGTTCACCGCCGAGCACATCAGCACGACGTCCCGGACCGCCTCGGCATTCTGGCTGAGTCGCTTGAGAAGCATGTCCTCGAGGAAGTTGGCGTTGGCGAAGTACAGGCTCTCATCGATCCGCAGAGTGAGCAGCGAGGGCGTGGTCTCAACCTGGTGGCGGTGGATATTGCGGAAGTGCTCGCTCCCCGGCACGCGGCCCACCTCGGCGATATGGGGTTTGAACGTCTTGGTGACGTGCAGGAGCATGGACAGGCCGACCCCGGCTGCAACGCCCGCCTCGACGCCCAGGGAGAGGGTCAATGCGATGGTGGCGAAGACCGCGATGAAATCGGACGTGGAATACCGCCAGGTGGCCTTCAGGATCGAGAAGTCCACCAGGCTCAGCACCGCCACGATGATGGTGGCGGCGAGCGTCGCCTTGGGCAGATAGTAGATCAGGGGCGTCAGGGTCAGGGCGGCGAGCGCCAGCCCGAGGGCGGTGAAGGCTCCTGCGGCGGGCGTGCGCGCGCCGGCATCGAAATTGACGACCGAGCGGGCGAAGCCGCCCGTCACGGGATAGCCGCCGGTGAACGCCGCGCCCAGATTGGCCGCGCCCAGTCCGATCAGTTCCTGGTCGGCGTCGATGCGCTGGCGCTTTTTCGCGGCGAGGGTCTTGGCGACCGAGACCGACTCCACGAACCCGATGATCGAGATCAGGACGGCGGGAATGAACAGGGCGCGGATCAGGTCTGGCGACCAGTCCGGCGCGGTCAGGGGCGGCAGGGTCTGGGGCACGACGCCGACCACGGCGACGCCGCGCGCCTCAAGGTCCAGCCCCCAGGTCAGGGCCGTTGTCACAAGCACCGCGAAGACCGGACCGGTCTTTGTGATGAAGCCCGCAATCCGGTCCGGCAGGCCCAGCGTGGTCAGGACGGTTTTCAGACTGGTGCGCACAAAGAACAGGAACGCCATTGCGCCCGCGCCGATCGCGAGAGTCGGCGCATGGATGTCGCCCGCATGCCGGACCAGGGAGATCGTCAGCTCGATCAGCGAATGACCCGAGGCCTCGACGCCCAGCACATGCTTGAGCTGGCTGGCGGCGATGAGAACCCCGGAGGCGGTGATGAAACCGGCGATCACCGGATGACTGAGAAAATTCGCCAGAAAGCCCAGTCGCAACACGCCCAGCACCAGCAAGATTGCGCCGGACAGAAAGGCCAGCGTCAGCGCCGCCGCGGCGTAGCTCGCGGTTCCCGGTTCGACCACCTGTCCGATCGCGGATGCGGTCAGCAGCGAGACCACGGCGACCGGGCCCACGGCCAGCGCCCGGCTGGTGCCGAACACGGCATAGAGCAGGATGGGCGCGATCGAGGCGTAGAGCCCGGTCTCGGGCGGCAAACCGGCCAGCATGGCGTAGGCCAGCGATTGCGGGATCAGCATCAGGGTGACGATCACCGCCGCTGTCAGATCCTCGCTCAGGGCCGCCCTGTCATAGTCGCGTCCCCAATCCAGAACCGGGAAATAGCGTTTGAAGCGGTCCATGGGGTCGGGGGCCTTTCTGATTTGCGGCGGGATCTGCAAACCGTCGCTAACCCTTACTGGGACTGAGCTGATCTTTGTTTGCAATCTGCTTGCTTAAGAGAATCAAACTGGATTTCTGTTCAGCTTTGCTAGCCAAGTGCTTTAAGGTTGTAAGAGTGCTGCTCTATTGTCTTGCCAACTCTGCGTAGCGCGCACGTAGGATTGTACCAATGACAATGATTTAAAAAATAATAGGAGTAATTCAATCATGATTGAATTTCATTTTTAGGCGGATTGGGCGACGAAATAGTAAACTGTTAGGTGCCTTCCAATAATATTTGTCTCCGGCCCAACCGCGATAAACTCCACCCCCTCCGCCTGACACTCATACCTCAGCACCAGGTCGGCGCTGCCGTCCGGCAGGGCGGTGTTGGAGACAAGGGTCAGGGGGCCGATCTGTTCGCGGGTGACCTCCAGATTGGAGAGCGGTCCGGTGAGGAGGCTCGCAAGGCTGCCCGGCCCCATCGGGCCGATCCGGCGGTTCTGGCTGGTCCCGTCCGCCGTGCGGACGCGGATCCACACCGTCTCCCCGATCCTCAGCGGTCGTTTCAGTTCGACATTGCAGCGATGCCAGGTCTCCCCGCCCGTATTGATGAGGCGGGCGGGCGTGAAGGGGGCGGGCAGCGGGTCGGGCTCGACCCTGACGCCATTGCGCGGCCACAGATCGGGCCGCAGCCCGTTCACATCGAGACGCACCGGCCCGTCGGCCGGGGCGCCGCTGACCAGTTCTGGCCCGAAGCCGATCATGCCAGCACCGTGATGCTGGCCGCGGTGGTGCCGGCCTCATGGATATGGGTGAGGGCGAGGGGGTAGAGCACGCCCTCGCGCAGGGCGGGCAGGGTCAGGCTGTCGCCGCCCGCGAGGGTGACGCTGAGATCGCCGCCCAGGCCCAGCAGCACGGCGCGGCTTTCAAAGGGCAGGGCGGTCGTCTGGCCGGGGGTGAGGGCGAGATTGGCGGCGCGGCGCAGCGGGTCTGTGGCGGCGGCGGCGCGTTGGGCGGGGACAGCTTGGGTCATGGCAAGGCCTTTCAGCTTGGCTTGGGTGAGCGCTGAAAGCCTAGGCGCAATGCGGGCGCCCGCGGACAGGGGCTGGCGCGGGGCGGCGGGCCGCGACGGTCATGGCCGGGGCGCGGCGGGCCGGGCTCCGGGTGTGCGGGCGGGGATAACCGGCCGGGTCTAGTGGCCGTAATAGGCCTTCCACCAGGCGGCGAAACGCTCAAGCCCCTCGGCCAGCATGACTTTGGGCTTGTAGCCGGTCAGGGCGCGCAGCTTGCTCACATCGGCATAGGTGGCGGTGACGTCGCCGGGCTGCATGGGGCGCATGATCTTCTCCGCCTCAAGGCCCAGGGCCTGTTCCAGCGTGGATATCATGTCCATCAGGCCGACCGGATGGCTGTCGCCGATATTGTAGACCTCGTGCCCGCCGGTGGGGGGCGGGTTGTCCAGAACGCCGATCACGCCGTCCACGATGTCGTCGATATAGGTGAAGTCGCGCGCCATCTTGCCTTCGCCATAGACCTCGATGGCCTGGCCGCGCGCCATCATCTGGCTGAACTTGAAGTACGCCATGTCGGGCCGGCCCCAGGGGCCGTAGACCGTGAAGAAGCGCAGGCCGGACAGCGGGAAGCCGTAAAGATGCGCATAGCTCTGGCTCAGGAGCTCGCACGAACGCTTGGTGGCGGCGTAGAGCGAGACTGGGGTGACGGTGGGGTCGTCCTCGCTGAAGCCCTTGCCGTCGAGCGGGCGGTCGCCATAGACCGAGCTCGAGGAGGCGTAGACCATGTGGGTGACGCCGTTATGGCGCGCCGCCTCCAGCAAAGACAGGTGCCCGGCGAGGTTGGAGCGCTCATAGGCGAACGGGTTCTCCAGCGAATAGCGCACCCCCGCCTGGGCGGCGAGATGGACGATCCGCTTCACGCCATGCTGCTTCACCAGCGCGCCGATCATGGCGTGGTCGGCAATGTCTCCGCGCACCATCTCGAAGGCCGTATGCTGGGACAGCTCGGCCGCGCGCGCCTCCTTCAGCCCGGGATCGTAGTAGTCGTTGTAGTTGTCGACTCCCACCACACGCTCACCCCGTTCGAGCAGGCGTTGGGCGACGTGCATGCCGATAAAGCCGGCGGCGCCGGTGACCAGGACGGGCGTGCTCATGACCTATCGCCCCACGCTGACATAAT
>NZ_DJIQ01000068.1:107505-129983 GCF_002433705.1 Oceanicaulis sp. UBA6590 | reverse complement strand
CCGGTCGGGCCGATCAGCAGGATGTTGGACTTGGACAGCTCCACATCGCCATTCTGGCCAGCGTGATTGAGACGCTTGTAGTGGTTATGCACGGCCACGGACAACACGCGCTTGGCCTTCGCCTGGCCAATCACATAGTCCTGCAGGACCTGGAAGATCTCCTGCGGGCTGGGCACACCCTCATTGGATTTCACGAGGGAGGTCTTGTTCTCCTCGCGGATGATATCCATGCACAGCTCTACGCATTCATCGCAGATGAACACGGTCGGTCCTGCGATCAGCTTACGGACCTCATGCTGGCTCTTGCCGCAGAAGGAGCAATACAGAGTGCTCTTTCCGTCGCCTGTGGTCGCCTTGGTCATGGCTGCTCCCGTCGGTCCCGCTGTGCGCCGTAGCGCGATTGGTTCGCTTTGGCCTTGAACGTCACCTTATAGCTCAAAGTGACTCGACCCGTTCCTGCAAGATCAAGGCCGGACCTTAGCGAAACGTTTCCATAGCGCATGTGATCACAGCCAGAGGGGGTGGATCAAGCATGCAAAACCGCGCTGGCCGTATCTGGCGCAGCGCGGCTTGAGTGCTCAGGACTGAGACAGGCCTGGCTTGAATCAGGACGCTTCAGCCCCGCCGCGCTTCTCGTACACATGGTCGATCAGGCCGAATTCCTTGGCTTCCATCGCATCCATGTAGAAATCCCGATCCAGCGTTTTCTCGACTTTCTCGAGCGGCTGGCCGGTGTGTTTGACGTAAATCTCGTTCATCCGACGCTTGATCTTGAGGATATCCTCGCCGTGGCGCTCAATATCCGCCGTCGTGCCGCGGAAGCCGCCAGACGGCTGGTGCAGCATGATGCGCGCATTCGGCGTCGCAAAGCGCATGCCCTTGTCACCGGCCGTCAGCAGCAATGAGCCCATGGACGCCGCCATGCCGACGCAAGCCGTCGCCACGGGGCAGCTGATGTACTGCATGGTGTCGTAGATCGCGAGACCTGCGCTGACCGATCCGCCCGGCGAGTTGATGTACATGGCGATTTCCTTGTTCGGGTTTTCCGACTCAAGAAACAGCAGCTGGGCCACCATCAGGCTCGCCATATGGTCCTCGATGGGACCCGTGACGAACACGATGCGTTCCTTCAGCAGGCGCGAATAGATGTCGTAGGCGCGTTCGCCCCGCGCACTTTGCTCGACCACCATGGGAACGAGGTTCATCATCACATCCTGCGGCTCACGCATAGCCAGCTCCTCAAGGAAAGCAGTGTTCGTCTAGATCGGCCTGATTTGGCCATGGACCCGCACTGTGGCAAGGCCCGCGCCTGCGCGCAAACCCTCAAATGCACAAGGCCCGGGCCTTTTCCCTCTCAGCCGAGAAGAAAACGACCCGGGCCTTGATGGTCCCGATCGGGTTAAGGCCGGATTAGTCCTCGTCGGACTTTGCAGCCTTTTTCTTCGGAGCCGCCTTTTTCTTGGCCGGAGCCTTTTTCTTGGCGGGCTTTTTCTCTTCCGCGGCCGGCGCCTCATCGTCTTCAGCGAACAGCGCTTCGCGATCGATCTCCTGATCGGTCACATCCGCCAGCTCGAGAATGTAGTCGACGACCTTCTCTTCGTAGATCGGCGCGCGCAAGGCCTGAATGGCGCCCGGATTCTTCTGGTAGAACTCGACCACTTCACGCTCGCGACCCTGGAAGCGCTCGGCTTCCTGGTTCACGGCGCGCGCCAGTTCTTCCTGGGTGACGTCCACATTGGCCTTGCGGCCGATTTCGGCCAGCACCAGGCCGAGACGCACGCGACGCTCGGCGATCTTGCGGTAATCGGTCTTGAGCTCGTCCTCGGACTTGTTCTTGTCCTCGTCATCAAGCTGATCGTTCTCGATGGCGTTCTGAACTTCGCGCCAGATCTGCTCGAACTCCTGCTCGACCATCTTGGCCGGCAGATCCACAGAATCATGAGCAGCATCAAGCTCGTCCAGAAGCGAGCGCTTGACCTTCATGCGGGACGCCTGAGCGTGCTCGCTTTCAAAGCGCTTGATCAGAGCGTCCTTCAGGGCGTCGAGATCAGACAGACCCAGGCGCTCGGCCAGGGAATCATCGATCTGGGTTTCGCCCGGCGCCTGAACTTCCTTCACCTCGGTGGCGAAGACTGCGTCTTTGCCCGCCAGATGCGCAGCCTGGTATTCTTCGGGGAAGGTCACTTTGACATCGACCTTGTCGCCTGCCTTGGCGCCCACCAGCTGATCCTCGAAGCCCGGGATGAACTGGCCAGAGCCCAGAACCAGCTCTGCGCCTTCAGCGGCGCCGCCCTGGAATTCCTCGCCGTCGATGGAGCCGACAAAGTCGATCACGACCTTGTCGCCGTCAGCGGCCTTGCCCTTTTTCTCTTCATAGGAGACAGCCTGCTTGGCCAGCTCCTGGAGCGCCTCGTCAACCTGTTCGTCCGCGACCTTGGCGACCGGACGGGTCAGCTTGAGGGTCTTGGGATCGATCGTGTCGAATTCCGGCATGATCTCAAGGCTGATTTCGAAAGAGAAATCCGCGCCTTTCTTCAGAACGTCTTCCGGGTCCGACTTGACGTCCACCGCAGGCTGGGACGCCGGGCGGATCTTGCGCTCGTCCAGAGTGTCCTGGGTCGCTTGCGGGACCAGCTCCTGAAGAATGTCGCCCATGATCGAAGCGCCGAACATCTTGCGGATGTGGTTGGCGGGCACCTTGCCCGGGCGGAAGCCCTTCAGGCGCACTTCGGGACGGATCTCTTCGATCTTGGCGGTCAGTTTGGCTTCGAGCTCCGACGCGGGCACGACAACCTCAAACGTGCGCGAGAGCCCTTCAGCGGATTTTTCAACTACGTTCATCTTGGCGAGGCCTTGTTAGAAAGCGGTCGCCGCCATGCACGGACACGCAAATACGCGCCGGCGGCGGCCGGGAATGAGCGCGCGTTATGTCATGCAGAATTTGCAGACGCAACGCCCAGCGGCGGTGAATGTGTGCAGCCCGCCCCTCCGGTTCGTGAAAACCGGATTGGCGGAAAGAGGCAGATGACGCCTTATCAGCATCATACCTGCTTCAACTCAATCAAAACTTCTGCGCCATTTCAGTGAGATTTCATTGCTGGAATCCCCGCTGACCTCCGAGGCCAGCACCAGCGAAGGCCTGAGGCGCCATTCGATACGCGCGGATCCGAGCGCCTGTCCCACACCCGATTCCAGCTCGAGATAGACATCGTCAGTCAGTTGTCGGCCACCCAAAACGGTAATTGCGCCGTCCGAGTTCTGGCGCACATCCAGACGGTCCACCCCCAATGCAGCGCGCACATCCGCCATCGCGTCCATCCAGCCCGCACCGGAAAGTTGGGCCGCCAGCTGCGAGGCTTGCAACGGACTGAGATCGGAGACGCCAGACCCAAACAGCAGGCGTGACAGGATTTCATCCTCGGGCAGGCTGGGCGTGCTTTCAAAATGCACCTCGGGCGCACGCACAGAGCCTTCCACCCGGCCCGTCACGGTCAGGTCTTCGGCCTCATGCCGCCCCTCAATGGCCAGACGCGTCTGATCGACCGGTCCGTCGAACGTCACCGTACCCGACGTCAGATCGAAGGGCGCTGTCAGCAGCGAGGCCTGACCGGACATCAAAGTCGCCTGTCCCGACAGCCGCGGGCGGTTCGCCGTGCCCGTCACATGCACATCCGCTGACCACTCGGAACTGAAGGCGCGACTGGACACCATCAAGCGGTCGTCAGCGCGCAGACGATAATCCAGCTCAATCCGGATCGGGCGACGATAGGCGCGGTCCAGCACATCAGGCCTGTTCAGCTCTTCCACCTCGATCTGAGGGATTGAGGCGCCGCCGCTTCCCGTCGGGCGCACATCCATACGCTGGATGTCGGCTTCCCCGGTCAGCGTCAGAACTCGCCCTTCAAGGCTGAACTCCGCATATCCCGAGGCGCCGCCGGACAATTCGGGACGGTCGACCAGATAGAGCTGGTTCAGCTCAATTCGACCCTCACCTTCGACGCCATCCGAGGTCGCGCGGAACTCGGCCTGGCCTGTGGCGCCGCTTTTCCCGCCTTCACCGATCTGAACGCTGTCAATGATCAGAGCGCCATTCCGCCAGGACCCCTGCGCACTGATCGGTTCGAACGTTCGCCCTGCGAGTGCGGATTGCAGCGCCCCATCTCGGAATCGCACTTGTCCGGATGTGTCCATGCCATTGATTTCAGCGTTGACCGTAAGAACGCCTCTCAAAACTTCATCCTCGGGCATGTAGAGCGCGGCCAGCACTCCGACCTCCCCATTCAGGCGCACAGCGCCTCGCCAATCCGGCTCGAGCAGGGAGCCCGGGCCCGTCATGGCGCCCTGCCGATCAAGATCGATCTCGATCTCAAGGTCGGTGTCTGTGAAGGCTCCTGTCATGCTGGCGCCCGTCTCGGTCACATTCAGGCTCAACTCGCCATCCAGGGCCCCCAGCGCCGGCTGCGAAGCTGAGGACAGGCCCAAGACTTCCAGCCGGGACCGCCCGGTCCAGACCTCTGCCTGCCGCGAGAACCGCCCGGCGAGCGCCAGATCACCTTGCGCCTGGGGCAAGTTGAGCAACCCCATCACCAGATCGGCCGGAATGGCGCTGAGATCGTACTCAAAATCAGTTCCGCTCTCGTTCCGTTCAAGCTCGAACTGGAGCCCTGCGCCGTCCAGCGCCAGACGACCGCCTGCGCTCAGCGCGCCCTCCCCATATCCGATCTCGAGCGGCTGTGGGGACGTCAGAGTGCGGTCCGTCAGTTCGCCGGCAAACTGAAAGGATGCCTGCAATGCATTGTCTTCATAGGATACCGGGCCACCAACTGAGATGGTGAAAGGCTCTGTAATCGCCCCGTCGGCATTCAGCTCGAAACTCAATCCATCAACCGGGCCTGAGAGTCGCGCATTCAGGACGTTCAGCGTCACCCCCGACAGCCGGTAATTCTCAAGCTCAGCAGACAGGTCAAGCCGCCCCTGCATGAGGGCGTCGCGGGACGCCTCATACTCCAGGGACGCCGACCAGAGCTGGATGGCGCCATCCTGACGCGCTGTGACGTCAATCGTGAGGGCGTCCGGGGCCAGCAAGGCCTGACCCTGTACTGCGATATCCGCGAAACGCCCCGAAGCGACATCCACACGGCCGGCGCCGTTATACCATTCAAGATCGCCCTGCAGCGCCAGATCGCGTTGCGATGTTCTTGCGTCAAAGCGCCAGTCGCCTGCAAGTCCGCCCTCGGCCTGAGGATCGATCTCGACACGCAGAACGGGGTTTTCCAGACTCGTTCCGCCCACTTCGAACCTGTCCGCCTGGGCCTGGATCCTGGCGGAGAGCGCTCCATCTTCCTGCTCGAGAGTTGCGGCTCCGGCAATGACCCCAGCCAGACTACTGACGCCCAGACCTTCGGCATCCACGGCGTAATCAAGCTGACCCCGCCAGACGGAGGCGCCTTGCGGACGCTGCAACCCGCCTGCGACGCGCAGATAGCGTCCGTCAACATCCAGACCCGACAGCGCGAACCCGTCGCTAAAGTCGACTCGCCCCTCGCCCGTTATCCCGGTGGCGAGCGCATACGGCGCGCCTTCGCCCGTCAGTTCCTGCCCATCAATACGCAGCAACAGGCCGTCAGAGTCGCCTTCGCCTCTTAAGGTGACAGGTCCGCTCAGACCCTGCTGGACACGGCCCACATCATCAAGCATGAGCGTGAAACGGCCGTCGTACTCCACAGGAGACAGGGATATTTCCCCACTTCCCTCCAGTGAAGCGCCCGCCGAGCGGAGATTTGCAGCGCCCAGCCGAACTTTCTGGTCTGCGCGCAGATACACTCCCTCTGCGGTGAACTGTACGATCTCGCCCAGCGCTGCGCCTGCTCGAGCGTTTGACAGCTGAACATCCTGCCCCTCGCCCGTCAGTTCAAAGCGAAAATCCTCTCCCTCACGCTCCAGCATGAACCGGGCGTTCGCAGCCTCAAGACCGATCTGGGGGTGGGTCAGGTCTTCCACCCGGAGATCTCCCGTAAGCCAGCGAGACGGAGTCTCCGGATCCAGACGCGCATCCAAGGCGGCGTGCTGAATTGAGAGGGTCTCTGGCAACACGAGCGCAAGCCCGTCCGCGTTCAGACTTCCCGTAATCTCGACAACGGGCGGCTCGGAACGGCTCAGAGAGACCTCGCCTGCCGCACTGGTGAAGTGCAATTGCCCGGTGCGGGGCTCCAAACGCCCCTGCCCTGTCAGCGAACCTCCAGACAGCAATGCCCGGACCGAAGACGGCAAAGACGGCCAAGCGTCGGCATCAGTATCCGCGTCCAGGCTCCATCCGCCATCTCGCCAACGCCCCTGCCCGTTGATGCCATCACGATCGCCAACGGTGAAGGTGAAATCCGCGGCGCCGGCCTCTGGGTCACCCTCAATTTCCGCCGCCAGCTCAAATCCAAGGCCCTGGGCGTAGGCCAGTTGTGCGAGAGGACTGTCCGATTCAACGAGTACCGACAGATTCCAGTCGATCACTCCGTTCAGATCTCGCGTCAGGTCAGCATTCAGCCGATCTTCAGCGCCATCGGTTCTGACGATTTCGGCCGTGAGGCTCAGCCCCGCGCTCACATCACGGGCCAGGTCGGCCTCGGCGCGCAGTGCAGCTCTCTGACCGAGAACCGGTTCCTCAAGGACCAGCTCTAAAACCAGCAGACGATTCAATCGAATCCCGCGCCCGCCTCCGCTTTCGCCAGAAGGCGCTTCACGCTCGGTGTCGGGACGGCGCAGCACGCGAACACTGCCTGCTTCAACCTCTTCAATCCGGACAGAAGACCCAAGAAGCGATCTCGCACGCCAGGCGATATGAATGTCCTCCGCCTCGAGCCAGACGCCTTGATCATCGGACAGCGTGAGACGGCCGACCCTGAAGTCTGAAAGCACATCTCCTTCCAGATCAGAGAGGTTCACAACGCCAACGGCGCTGATCTCGCGTCCATCCATCACTTCAATGACCAGAGCGCGCCCGGGTGCGTGACTCAGGCTGACAAGGCCAATGAGGAGCAGAAGCGCCAGCCCGCTGAACACAGCTGCGAGAACTTTGATAAAGCCAGCCGCCCGCATCAGAAGGCCTCTCCCAGACCGATATAGATCTGTATGTCAGCATCTGAGGCGTCCCCATCGAGCGGGGTCGCGATATCCAGGCGAAGCGGCGCGAAGTCGAGATAATAGCGGACGCCCACACCCACCGCACTCCGCACGGCTCCGAAGTCAGGCGTTTCGTCGCGTCCGGCCCCGGCGGAGTCGACAAAGACGACACCCCCCCAACGCCGCGACTTCCTCCACCGCAGCTCGACGCTCGATTCCACGATCGAACGGCCGCCGATCAGATCACCGTCCGCATTGCGCGGCGACAATGACTGATAATCATACCCCCGCGCCGATCCGCCGCCGCCGGCGAAGAAGCGCTGCTCAGGGGGCAGGGTTTCAAGCGGGGCTCCGACAAGCCCGCCAGCACGCAAACGTCCGGCTATGATCAGCGATGAGGTCAGGCGCTGATAACGGCGTCCCTCCGCGACCGCCCTGAAATATGTGGATGACGCGTCGCCCGCCAGCAGCGTGGGCGAGACCTCCATCGAAACCAGAGCGCCTTGCGTTGGCGCGATCGCGCTGTCGCGCTGATCCCAGACCGCCCCGAATGAGACCGAGCCGGTGTAGACATTGAGATCCAGCGTCTCGTTCTCACTGTGCGAGACGCTCAGGTCCGCGCCGGCCGACAAGGTCAGCGTGTCTGTTATCGGACGCGAGACGCGTGCCCCGACGCCCGCCTCGACCAGATCGTAGGCATCGGTTTCCTCCCGTTGCGTGCGGGCCTCAAGCGTCAGGGCCTGCCCCAGACGCCGCCAATGCGGCGCCGTCAGCTCGACCTGAAGACCGCTTTGCACCGTCGCCAGGTTCAGATTGACATCAAGGGTCTCGTCGCCACCGAAGAGATTGCGGCGCTTGTAGGCCCCGCTTACGCCGCCACCCTCACTCGTGGACAGGCTGAAACCGGCTTCCGCAACATGTCGGGGCGAAGGCGAGGTCGAGACCAGGACCGCTCTTTGTTGAGGGCCATCAGGACCGGTCGGCTCTTCCAGGGTCACGGCGGCGCTGGACATGCTTTCCAGCGATTCAAGCCGGCTTTCAAACACGCGCATCTGGGCAGCGCTCGCCGCCTCGCCTGTTTCGAATGGCGACAGTCGCTCGATAAAGCTCTGACGCCAGCGGGCAGACTGCAGGTTGATGTCCCCGAAACGGCTTTCGACGCCCGGGTCATAGACAAAGACGGCCCGTGCGCTCGCATCCGCATGGTCGATGGTGACAGTCCGATCCTCCAGTCGGGCGTCCGGCCAGCCGGAATTGCGCAGGGCTCTCAAACCCTCGGTCTCAGCCTCGAGCACATCTTCAGCGCGCACAGCGGCGCCGGACGAAAGGGGCAGCGCGTCCCGAGCAATGGTCGCCGCCTCCCGGCTCCCTCCAGCCTCGACCTCCAGCGCCGTGAAATGAAACTGTTGGCCCGGCGTCACTTGGAAGATCGGAGCATCCTCGCTCTGGTCCGTGATGACGCGAGCCGTGTAATACCCTTCGGCACGCAGATAGCGCACGATAAGATCCGCTCCGGCGCGCGTATTGACCGCGCCCGATTTGGACCGTTCCTCGATCAGCGATTGCAGGGCGTTTTCAAGAGCCGCGTCGTCAGAGTCATTGAGATTGACGGTTTGCGCCTGGGCCGAGGCGGTCATGGCGGCTAATGCCGTAAATGCGATCGCCCTTAGCAGCATCATCTGAAACTCAGTTCGTCCCATGCATGAAGAAAAGCAGCGGGGCCTTCGCCTCGCCGCTCTGGTATCGTATTCGCCTCAAACATGGCCAAAAAACAACAGGCCAGTTTGTCAGTCGTTGTGCAATTCCCCGGTCTCGAAGCGGATTTCTCCGTCCCCGAACTGAATTTCGACCGTATCAGACTGCGCTTCCTGCCACACCAGAACTCCCAGAGTGACGATCAGGACAAGAACAATGGCGGCTCCGACGAGGACGACAGGGCTTGGTTTTTGGTTTTTCATCTCCTGCTCCTTGCTGTTTCGTTGTGACCCAAACGCATACGTCAGCAAATGGGTTCCGTAAAAAAGCGGAACCCTCTGATCACTCCGGCGTTTTACGCGTATGAAGATAATCGCATTGATCACCTATGGTCGCAGCCTGATGGCGCTGACCATGGCGGAATCGGTCCAACCGCTCGTCGACCGGGTTATTGGGCTGGACACCATCGGGCTGACCGCCCTGTCCTTTTCAAAGTACTGCGATGAAACGCGCACCGTGCGCGAACCGTCGGAGGGACGCGGCTATACAGAAGACATCGCCTCAATCTGCAGGGAGTTCGCGGATGACCGGGTCCTGATCATGCCCGGGTTCGAGGACATGGAGACGCTGGCGGAGCACCTCAGCCTTCTGCCTGCCAACGCTGTTCTGGCCGCTCCCGATCAGAATTCGATAGAGCAAGTCACCCCGAAGCATCATTTCGCCAAGCTGGTGAAAGAGCATGACATCAACGCCCCTGAAACCGAGGTTTTTGAAACCGAGGATGAGGCGCAGTCCGGTCCGAGCATGGACTTTCCGCTCCTGATGAAGCCCAGCCGCGGCGCTGGCGGCCGGGGAATTTCAAAGGTCGAGAACCGCGAGGCCTATGAGGCCTACCTCACCGATCATGCCCAGAGCTATCCTCTGTTGGCCCAGTCTCTTGCTGAGGGAGACGACTATTGCGTCAGCGCGCTCGCCCATGACGGCGAAGTGATGGTCATGTCCGCCTATACCAATCTGGAAAACCAGCCGCGCGAGGCGGGAGCAGGCGTTGTGCGGGAAACAGTGAGCGCCAAGCCCTTCGAGGATGATATCCGCAAGATCGCCCGGGCGACGGGCTGGACCGGCGTCTTCGAAACAGACTTCATGTGGAGCGGAGACGATGCGGACTCTCCCGCCGTCATCGAGGTGAACGCCCGCTTCTGGGCCGGTCTGCGTCATTCGACTCTCAGCGGCGTCGACTATGCGCGACACCTGGCTGAACTGACGCTTTACGATGAGCTCAAATCCACGCCAGGCACGCCCGAGATCGGCTATCGCTCGCAAGTCCCCCTGGCCTGGATCCCTTCAGCGTTAGACGGCGCCTTCAGTGAGAGCGACTATGCCAGACAGTTGTCAGAAAGCTGGGAGAAAGTGAAAAACGCCAAGGGATTCAGTCTGAAGAACTTTGGAAAACTCATCGCCTCCCTTTCCGACGCGAAGGCCGCCAAGGAAGCGCTCGAGGATGTGACCCATCGTGTCATGGACCGATCGTCCCTGGATGTCGACCTGCTCGCGAAGGATGATCCGGCTGCGGCGCTTGGAGCTCTCTTCATCGTCTCCCACCTCGCCAAGTTTGGAGAACTGCCGCCCGAAGTCAGCTTTGATTCCGTAGGGTCATGACCCGCCCTGTCATTGCATATGTGACGGCGCCCAAGGGCGATCTCTTCCTCTCCTTGCTTGTAGGGGCAGTCATCAGACTGTCAGGCGGGAAACCCTTGCGCCTGCGCGAGGAACCCCGCAGTGGAGAACGTCTGTTTGACGGTCTGATCCTGATGGGAGGGCTGGATATCCACCCCAGCCGCTATGACGCAAGCATAGAGATCGAAAGCCGTTTCGATCCGGAGCGGGACGGATTGGAGATAGGCTGGCTGCAACATGCCCGGGACCAGGACCTCCCGGTTTTGGGCATTTGCCGCGGTCTGCAGATGCTGAACATCTTCTATGGCGGGGACCTGCATCAGAAGCTCGACCCCGAGCTGACCCGAGACTGGCCGAACGGACCCTTGGGCTACACGTTTTTCCGGAAGCCGATACAGCTCACAGGCCAGAGCTTCCTGTCAGACGTCTTCGCCCCGCACGAAACGGTCAGCGTCAACAGCCTGCACCGCCGGGCCGTCAGAACGATCGCCCCCGGATTTCACGCTACCGCCTGCGGCGAACGGGGCGGGGTCCAGGCGATCGAAGCGGACAGCGCGCCGCTGCGGCTGGGCGTTCAGTTCCATCCCGAACTCCTGGTCTACAGAGCGGACATGCGTCGCTTGTTTCGAGCCTTCATCAAGGCCTGCGCATAAAAAACGGCCCCGTCTGAGGACGGGGCCGTTTTGCATAAAGGCGCGGAAGACCCTAGTTGCGGTTTTCCTCGGCGGTGTCCTCGATCGCGTCACCAGCTTCTTCAATGTCGCGACCGGCGCCCGCAATCGTGTTGCAGCCGGTGAGGATCAGCGTGGACACGGCCAGAGCGCAAAGCATAGCGTACTTCATTATAGCCTCCTTTTTTATGGCCTATTTGAAACGAACCAGACCATCAGAGGTTCCCTGTACTCAGCTCTTTTCTTCGCCAACCCGCAGCACAAAATCCATACCGCCTTCAGCATTGGCCTCAGACCAGGTTTCACCGTCCACCTGCATGGCGAACGCCTCCATCAGGGACGACCCTGTGCCCTGAGACGCCGTATCAGACATGCCCACGCCATCATCACGGATGCGCAAGGTCAGATCCTGCGCCGAGCTGGCAGTCAAAGACACGATAATGCGCCCGCTATTGCGGTCCTGGAAGGCATGCTTGTAGGCATTGGTGACCGCTTCAGTGACGAACAGGGCGATCGGAACAGCCGTATCAGGCTCAAAGGCGACGTCCTCACACTCGGCCTGGACAGAGATTGATCGTGAACCGTCATCACTGACCTGTTGCAAGTTCATGGCGAGCTCTGACAGGAAGCCGGGCATGTGCACCGCGCGCAAATCATCAGCCTCGTACAGGCTCCTGTGAACGAGCGAGAGCGCATTGATCCGCCGGCGCGCCTCCATGAGCGCGGAGCGCCCCTCCCCATCGGCCATCCGGCCCGCCTGCAGGTTGAGCAGGCTCACAATGATCTGCAGGTTGTTCTTCACCCGGTGGTGGATTTCCCGAAGCAGGGCGCCGCGTTGCTCCACCGAGGCCTCCAGCTCGCTGTGTTGCTCTTCAAGCGAGGTGGCCATTTCCGACATCGTATTCGCGAGTTCGCGTATTTCACGGGGCGCGTTCTGGGCGCGGATGGGCACAACGTCCAGACGCCCGCTGCCATACACGGCCGCGATCCGACGAAGATACCCCAGCCAGCGCAGCACGTAGTGATCCACGGCGAGCCAGACACTGGCGAGAGCCAGAGCGTACATGAGCAAAGGGATCAGGAAGGTCGCGGCGACCGACACCAGACCCCACTGTGTCACAGGCGCAGGAGATATCAGGAGAAGCGCCAGCTCATCCTCGACCAGGGGCGTCAACACCGCCGGGCGCTCACCCCCGTCCATCGACAGGCGCAGGGGTTCGGGACGGGACAATCCCTCAACCCGCCCGAGCAGGTCATCCTGCAGCTCTATCGCCACAGGCTTGAGGACGCGCGCCGTGTCGACTTCACGGGCTTCGGAGGGCGTCACGAGCACCACCTGACTCCCCTCGGCCACAGCATTGTCGATCAGGTTGCGAGACGCCTGCAGCACATCAATCGCTGCGGCCGCCGCGCCTCTGAACTCGTCCTCCTGCCCCAGTCGGGAGGCGACAATCAGAATCGGTCGTCGTGTGACGCGTCCCAGCGTCACGCCGGAAACAGAGCGTTCCGCCCCATTCTGCAAACTCTGATGCCAGTCCTCGGTACTCAGATCGAGCTGCCGGGCGTCCTCCAGGGCGGAACAGATGATCTCGCCATTGGCATTGGTCAGCGCGATATTGGTGAGAACCGTATCGCCGCTTGCAATCTGGGCCATGGCCCGACTGCAGCCGCCCGGCGCACTCATGAAAGCGAACCCGCGAGTCGATACGGCATCAATGATGCCTTGCGCCCGAGATATGGATTCATTGAGTTCTGACGCAGCAAGCGCGCCCAGAATGATCATGCGATCCCTCTGAACGCGCTGCTCTTCCCGCGCCTCGCTCCAGGTTTGCGCCATGGCGATCAGCAATAGGGGAAAAAGCGCCACAGCCAGCACCAGAGCGAGCACGAACCGCAATCGCCCGGTCATTTCCCCGCCCGGTTTGAACGGCATGCCTACCGAGCCTGTTCAGCGAGGTCGCTGACCTGATCAAGAAGCGTGTCGACGGCGTCTGAGGCGGCGATGCCATCTGAATTGGCCTTGGCGGCCGGTCCGGCCTTCATGATCCCTTCCAGAGCGAGACGCGCCCGGGACACACGGCTTTTCACGGTCCCTATCGCGCAATCGCAAATTTCAGAGGCTTCCTCATAGGAATACCCGCCCGCACCGACCAGGATCAGGGCTTCGCGCTGGTCATCAGGAAGCTCGGCAAGGCCACGACGCAATTCGTCCAGCGCCACGATCTGTTCCTGATTGTCCACTGCAGGCAGCGTGCGCTCCGCCAGTTCCTGATCCCACTCGGCCTGCCGCCAAGACCGGCGCTTGTCGGAGTAGAACTGATTGCGGACAATAGTCAGGACCCAGGCGCGAAAATTTGTGCCCGCCTTGAACTTGTCCCGTGCAGACCAGGCTTTCATCATGGCGTCCTGCGCCAGATCGTCTGCGCTGGCCGCGTCGCCAGTCAGGCTTCGTGCGAAGGCGCGCATATGGGGGATCGCATCCGTCAGCTCTTTTCGAAACTGCGGCTGGGTCATCAATTCGGACGGCGACAGGCCGACCTTTTCTGAATCGACCTTACTCACGGGCGCCGCCTTTCTGGTCGCCGCGCTTGGCCTCGCCCTCTTCGAGACGGTCAAGCAAATCGGCAAAATCGTCAGGGACGCCTTCGTCCAGCACGGAATCAAACATGTGGCGCAATCCCGCGCCAATGTTTTCCTGCTGCTTGCGGGTCCGCTGCACGAGCGAGGGATCCGGGGCGCTCCGGGCGCCATTCTTGTCCTCTGACATTGCCATTCTAAGTCGCCATTCTCATGTCTTCATTTATGGTCGATAGGACCGAATTACATAAAAGAACGCAGGTTCCCTGATCGGGTTCCCAAAAAACTGAATCTTTTTTGGAACCCTTTCGGAAATCGGTCGTTTTGTATCGACATAGTTTTGTGGGGAGAGCCCAGAATGAGTTTCGTTTCAGCAATTCGCGCACACATTCCCTATCTGCGCAGATATGCTCGCATCCTGACCGGTTCTCAGCAAAGCGGCGACGCTCATGTGCGCGCTTGCCTAGAAGCCGCCGTTGAAGGCAATGAAGAGCTAGGCCATGACCTGCCGCCCCAGGTCGCCTTGTTCCAGTTATTCCATGCCTGCTGGAATCCCGAACTGGATACGAGCGATCTCCAGGATGAGGCCACCCCGCTCTCGCACGTCACCCCCAAGGCCCGCCAGGTCATGCTGCTGACATCCGTCGAGGGCTTCTCGATTGAGGATGTCGCCAAGATCCTGCGCATAGATGACGCCGAGGCCCAGTCGCTTCTGGTCTCAGCGCAACAGGAGCTGAACGCTGGTCTCGCCACGCGCGTCATGATCATCGAGGATGAGCCCGTGATCGCCCTGGATCTGCGGGCCATTGTGGAAAACGCCGGCCACAGCGTGACCGGCGTGGCAAGGACCCGGGATCAGGCCGTCGCGCTGGCGCAGAAATCTCCGCCGGGCCTCGTGCTGGCTGACATCCAGCTCGCCGACGACAGCTCGGGCATTGATGCGGTCAAGGATATTCTTGATGAAATGAATGTTCCGGTGATTTTCATCACCGCCTACCCCGAACGTCTTCTGACCGGTGAAAAACCCGAGCCGACCTACCTCGTGACCAAGCCTTTCATGCCGGAAACCGTGTCCGCCACGATCAGCCAGGCCCTGTTCTTTTTCGAACGCAAGTCGGTTGCAGCTGAGTAGACCCCCGCTTTCCCCATTTGAAAAAGGGCGCTGCGAATAAATTCGCAGCGCCCTTTTCTTTGTCATGCCGCAAATGCAAAATCCAGACACATTAAAGACATGATGAATTCACGAAATTGCCTGAAGAGAATCCGGAACACATAAGCATGCTCAACGTTTCCTTATTGCGTTCGACTTGATCGCTAGCAATGAAGGAGAGACATTATGTTGAACAAGCTGATGCTGACCACCTCGATCGCTCTGATTTCCACCACCGCTCTGGCGACGGCGCAAGCCCAGGACGCCGGGATGCAGGCCGAGATGGAGACGAGCGCAGAAGCGACGATGTCCAGCGACATGGTCAAGGCGTCCGACATTGTCGGCGCAGACCTTGAATATGCGGACGGTGCTTCGGCCATCACGGACATTCGCATGAATGACGCCGGCGACCCGGAAGCGCTCGTGATCTCACGTGGTGGTTTCCTGGGACTGTTTGACGAGGAAGTCGCCGTCTCCACCGTCGCCGCCAGCATCGCTCATGACGCAGAGGGCGAGCTGGTCGTCACCGCATCTTTGACCGATGCGCAGCTTGAAGACGCCGAAGCCATCCAGGACAGCCCGTTTGTGGTCTCGATCGAAGATCAACGCGAGGATGGCGACCTGTTTTACAGCGATCTCACCGGCGCTGCGATCCTCAACGACGCCGGCGAAACCATCGCTCACCTTGAGGATGTGAAGTTCACGCTGAGCGGTGAAACCGAATACGCGATCATCCGCGACGGCGGCTTTCTGGGCTTGGGCGGCGAAGTCGGCCTTGTCGACTTTGACGAGCTGGAACTGGCCTATTCCGCTGAAACCGGTTGGACCGTGACGTCTGACATCACCGGCGATGACGTGCGTGTGATGGAAGAGACGCCCATCAATACCGGCGCCTATCTGGATGGCCGTTAATTCCCAAGGGGCTGACCAACCCCAAACTGGGGGCGCGCTTCGGCGCGCCCCCTTTTTTGTTCACGATAGGCTGCTCTGACTTATTCCGTCGGCAAAGCAAACGCAGCTGTCCTGAAAGTCTGCCTGATGTCTCATTGCTCACAGAGCTCGCCATATCGATCATCAGAGGTGGAGCCTGTCTGATAACGGTCTGCTCCCTCTTTCGAATTCACAAGCCCGTTGAAGACGGCGCGCTGGCTCAACTTCAGTTCCACTGACCTGACGGGCTTCTTGCAACGCATTGTGAGCGTTTCAGGGTTCCAGAACAGCGCCAACAAAGAAGCCGCCCTCATATGGAGGGCGGCTTCAAAAGCGGCTGCGCAAGGCCGTCAGGGGGAGGGTCAGCCTTCGCAGCTGGGTCGTCAATCATCCCGGCGGGGACCGGGATATCCGACTAACGCCCCGGTGCGAACGCGGTTCCCTGAAATCTGGACTCTCTAATCGATTTCCTCGTGCACCTGGCCATAGGCCAAACCTGCAAACAGAGCGGCGCCGCCCAGCGTATTGCCGACAAGCACGGGCAGGATGAAGGCCAGCCCCTCCCCTGCGCCCCAGACGCCAGCGACCATCAGGACAGTCGTTTCGACCGTCCCCGCCACGATATGCGGGAAACCGCCCGCCCCCACCAAATAGGTCACGATGAAGACCGCGCCGAGCTTCTCGTAAGGCAATCCTGGCAGCGACCAGGCCATCAGGCCAATGAGGAATCCGGCAGGCAGGGCCGAAATGAAGTTCCCCAAAGCATCCCTGTGTGTGATGTGAGAGGATGCCGAGACCATCGCCTCGAACAGATCCGGCTCGGTCACATGCGATAGCACAGCCCCGATGGCGACCGCGCCAACGAGATTGCCGAACAGGACAATCGCCCACAACCGCCCCAGAAGACGGACGGAGCGCCAGCGACGATTCTTGGTGACCGGCAGGACCGCGGTCAGCGTATTCTCCGTGAAGAGCTGCATGCGGGCCATGGCGATCAGAAGAAAGCCCGCCGGGTACCCCACGGCGATCGCCAGCGAGCTCCAAGACGCGTCTCCGACCGCTTTCTCGATCGCCCCCATGAGCAGCACGGACGCGCCCATGGCCAGACCGGCTGTCAGCGCCGAGTAAAGCAAGGAGCTGGAGGGGCGAAGCAGCTCTTCCTTCCCTGTCTCCGCAATGACGGAATAGAGGGTTTTGGACGCAATTTCGCTGCGCGCCGCAAGTCGCTTGGCGCGCAGCTCATGATCAGTTTTCTTCGACAAGGGCAGACCCTTTATTTGGAAAGCGCGAACCGGGACAAGGTTTCCATGGCGAGCTTGGGTTTTCGAGCGAGAAGTGCGCCGAATCCCATCAGCGTCGCCGTTGTTTGCAAAGGCTTGCGCTTCATGGCCAGCTCCACGAGCGCCAGGGGCGAGGCGGAGCTGGTCGTCGTTTCAGAAGGCGGCTCTTTGCGGTTGGCTTTCCAGAGAAGGATTGCTGCGGCGATCGAGCCCAGAGAGGCATAGATAGCGCCAACAAGGGCGCTGGCCACCCACGGGGAGTACTGGACTGACGCCCAGCTCCATCCCGCATGGGTGGCGAACACTGCGCCGATGATCGGGCCGATCAGGGCAATGACTATCAGCAGTGCGTTCACGATGCGCTCCCTAGCGGCGCATCAGCAATGCGCCGAGAAAGCCGGCGCCGATGGCGGCGCCGCAAGCGCCCAGCGGGTTTTCACGAATAAGTTCGCGAAGCTGGTCCGGGGCCTCTTCGGCGGCTGCCATGCCGTCCTCCAGCACGGATTTGCCGGCCTTCACGCCGTTTTCTCCGCCCTGCTGGACAATCTTCGACAGATCACCCACCAGCTGGTCCATGTCCTCGCGCAGAGAATCCAGATCCGCTTTGAGTTCTTCAGTTGTAATGTCGGGTTTAGCAGCGGCGCGTGCCATTTTGCTCTCCTTTTCTGAAGTCTGTGAGTGGGCGATAAGTCTGTCTTAGCGGGACGGTTCGTCCGTGGCCTCTTCAGCTTCATCCACGGCTTCGTCCACTTCCTCGCCGGCGTTCTCGAAGGTGTCCTGGTCCTCGCCAGTCACATTCTCAACCGCCTCATCCATGTCTTCGCCTGCGTTTTCCGCCGGACCATCAGAACAAGCGACAGCCGTCAGCAGGAACGGAGCGGCGAACAGGGGGGCAAACTTTTTCATGATTTTAATTCCTTCACGTCTATATGGCGATGCGGCTGCGGGGGTCCGCCCCGCAGCCGTGGCGATCAGTCCAGGGTCAGGCTCGCGGCGTCCGACCACGCAGTGCGCCAAACAGCAGCGACACCACGAACAGAACCAGGAAAACGAAGAACAGCACTTGCGCGATAGAGGCCGCGCCGGCTGCGATGCCGCCAAACCCGAACAGGGCTGCGATCAGGGCGACGACGAAAAATCCAAGGGCCAGTCTCAGCATGGGTTAGCTCCGTGTGTATCAATCAGGCCCCCAATCAACGCATCGACCCTCAACAGGTTCCAGAAAACTCCAAAATCATTTCAAAATTTCGCGCGTATATATAAAGCATACATTATCTCATTCAGGGTCGCCGGAGCACTTGGCAAGCTATTGTAAAATTGCGGCAGGCGCTGACTGCAGTTTTATTCTCCCTCTCCGGGAACCTTAACGCATCCGTCCGCGTTTATCGGTCCCGCAACATGATGGAGATTGATAATGAGCAGCGCCGCTCTTGCTTCCAAAACCGCTCAATTTGATCAGAAAGCCGGCATTCAACCTGAAGACCGCTCCAAGATCGCGAGCGAGCTGGGCAAGGTCCTGGCTGACAGCTACATGCTCTTCATCAAGACCCAGGGCGTTCACTGGAACGTGGTCGGCCCCACCTTCTACAGCCTGCACAAGCTGACTGAAGAGCACTACGGCAACCTCTATGCCGCCATCGACGAGATCGCCGAACGCATCCGCGCCCTGGGCGAGAAAGCCCCGGCCTCTTATCGCAAGTATGGCGAGTTGTCCGATATTCAGGATTATGACCTGGAGCAAACGGCCGAACAGCATGTGAAAATGCTGATCGATGACCACAGGACCGCTGTCAAATCCATGCGCGGCGCCATCGAATGGTGTGAGGACAAGAAAGACTTCGTCACGGCCGACATGCTGATCGAGCGCATGAGCTGGCACGAGGAAGCCATCTGGATGCTCAACTCGATCATCGCCGAGAAATAGGCTGTCAGACGTTTGGAAAAGCGGGCCTTCGAGCCCGCTTTTTCGCGTGAGGAGAAACGATGAGCCAATCGCCAGACGCCGCCGCCTCTGAAGCCCTCAACGCGATGGAAGCGAATGTCCAGAGCGTGGTCGAGCAAGGTCGGAACGCCGTCTCGGTCCTGATCGACTGGATCGCTGAGGACACGCAGGCCGTCACGCTCGCCCTGGCGATCACGCTTAGCGTCGCGGTCGTCGCAACCTTGATCAAATGGGGCGTCTCCCTGATCCGGCAGCGCTCGGAACAGAGCAGTCTGGCGTATGTCTTCCTGGGCGCCGCGGATCGCTTGTCCGCCATGACCTTTCTGGTCGTCGGCGCGGTGATCGGTCTTGGGGCGACGGGCGCGCCATCCCAGGTCATTGATGCAACCTGGTATATCCTTGGGCTCATCCTGATCATCCAGATCGCCGCAATCATACGCGGGCTTCTGGTGGATCTTGTCCAGCGACGCGCCCTGAAGCGATCGGACACCCGCAGCGCCGTCTGGAACGGCATCGCGATCATCAAATGGGCGATCAGCACCTTCATCTGGTCGGCCGCCCTGCTGCTGGTTCTGGATAACGCCGGCGTGGACATCACTGCGCTGATCGCCGGCCTGGGCGTGGGCGGCATCGCAATCGGCCTGGCGGCGCAGGGCCTTTTCAGCGATCTCTTCGCAGGCGTGTCGATCCTTTTCGACAAGCCCTTCCAGCGAGACGACTTCATCGAATTTGGCGATTTTCTGGGCACGGTCAGCAAGATCGGCCTCAAGACGACGCGACTGCGCTCGCTCTCAGGCGAGGAAGTCATCATCCGCAACACCAACCTGCTGGATGAGACGATCCGCAATTACCAGCGCCTGGAGGAACGCCGCTGGCGGTTCCGCATTGGCGTGATCTATCAGACAGGCGCTGACAAGCTCGCGCAGATTCCGGACTGGATCGAGACCATCATCGATGAAACCGAGCAGGTCCGTTTCGAGCGCGCTCATTTCGCCGGTTTTGGCGACAGCGCGCTTGAATTCGAGATCGTCTGTCATGCCCAGAGCATGGAGTATGCCGTTTACATGGATGTCCGCCACGCCGTGAACCTCGCCCTCGTCCGGAAGTTCGCCGAAGAAGGCGTCGAGTTCGCCTATCCCACCCGCACTCTCATGGTGGCGCGCGGGGACGGCTCTGTTGTCGATCCCGCGCGCGCCCCCTCCGAGCCCTCTGAAGCAGGAGACGAGCAATGACCAAGGATCATGGCCCATCCGTCAAGGACGACGAAACCTATGAAGCCTTGCGTGAGGACGGGGCCTCCAAATCCAAGGCCGCCCGTATCGCCAATGCCCAGGCGTCCGATGAAACTGACGCCTCGGCAAAAGGCGGTGCGCACGAACCATATGAGGAGTGGACCAAGGATGAACTGTACGAGCGCGCCCAGGAAATCGGGATAGAAGGCCGGTCCGACATGACCAAGGATGAGCTGATCAAGGCTCTGCGCAACGGGCAATAACGCGTTCATCTGAACTTCAGCCTCAAAATATCGGGAACATCCTGTCCTTCAGCGCGTTTCTGAATTGAGGCTGATTTTTTGGAGGACTGCATGTTCGTTACGACCGCTTTATTGCTGACAATGCAGACTGCGACTGTTCCGGGCGTGCAAAATCCGGGTCCTGAACCTGAGTCCCGGCTGGTCCTGAGAAACTTTACCGATCAGCTCCATGCCGAGTTCGGCGACACCAGCCAGAGCAGCTGGTCCATCCCGTTGGGCGGCGATGACAGCCCTTCGCTGGTTCCTTCCCTTTCTGCGCAGAATGAAAGCCGGAACGACAGCGACGAGCTGTCAGCTCTGGGGATCGGCCTGGAGCTTGAGACCAGCCCCCTCGCCTTCCGCTCCATCCGTCGTCTCAGCCTGATTGTTTCCTATGACCAGGAGACTGTGATCATGAGACCTGGCGGCGGCGGCGTCAGCGCTCTGACCCGTGTCGCGGGCGAAGTCGGCGTGGCCGACGGGTTCGCTGGCATCGGCATGTCCCTGAGCGAACATGGCGCCCTGACTGCGGGCTATATCCGACAGGAACGCGAAATCCGCTTCGGTGAGAATAGCTGGGAAGCGGAATCAAACTTTGTCGGGCTCACCTATCGACAAGCCTGGTAGGCTGATTTTCAACGCTTGAATCTGCCGCCCCCCTCGACCCCGCAAATGCATAAGCATCTGCGGGGCTTGTTCTTTTTGCGATTCGTCTTGCCTGATTCCTGTTCAGACCCGCCACGAAAACGGGAACCGCCGGGAGACTGGAACGTTTGTTCGAGAGCCCTGACCCTTTTCAAGGAGGCCTGACCGATGAAGACCGCCATCACCCTGACCGCCGTTGTTGCGCTGGCTGGACTATCGGCAGCCGCCTTCACCCAGACCAGTCAGACGACTGAACCCGAATTTGTTCAGGAGACCGTCAGCGGCAAGCCGTTCTATCTGGCGTCCACCCTTCTGTCCTCGCGCCTGATGCTCGAGGACAGCCAGGTCCAGATCAAGGATCTGCTTCTGGATGAAACCGGCAATCTGCAAGCTGTTGTCGTGGACAATCCGAACTTCATGAGCGGCGACGCCACAATTGCGGCGGACCTGATCTACCGGGCTGGCGCAGAGGGTCAGGAGACGTTGCGCGTGGATCTGGATCGCACGGACTTCCAGATGCTGAGCCAGGGCGCCGGCTATCAGCCGATCGGTCTGAGCTGGGCGTCAGAGTATGAGAATGCACGCTCACTGAGGGCGTTGATGGGGCGTCCCATCTCCGTCAGTGAGACGTCTGCCCGCATCGCCGTGGACGACATCGAGATCAGCGAAGGCGGAGCGGTGTTGGCTGTACGGTTTGAATCCCGCGGCTGGAGCGCCTTTGACCGCCTGGAAGGCCGCCTTCCCGTGAATGCGGTGCGGTTTGAGTACGCCCAACCTCAAGGCTGGACCATCGCCTCCACCGTCAACGACGCCCAGCTGAACGCGCTGGCCGGTCGTGACACCGCGATCTTCCTGAGCGCCGCTTCGGCGTCCTGATTTATTGATTGAAGGAGACCCTTATGAGCACGCAACAAGCGACCGCTACCGGCGGTGACATTTTCCGCATCATCCTGGCCATCCTGCTGCCGCCGCTCGGCGTGTTCTTCCAGGTCGGTCTGGGCCTGCACTTCTGGCTGAACATTCTGCTGACCCTGTTCGGCTATGTGCCCGGCATCATCCACGCGGTGTGGATCATCGCCACCCGTCGCTAGGCCATACGCCAGAATTCGGGCGCTGGAAGTCTCCCCGTTCCAGCGCCCGAACTATATCTGCAAACAGGCGCGCCCGCAGCGAAGCGAGGATCGCCCGAACCGAGTGAGGGAGAACAGGAAAGAAGTGGTGCGGGTGAGAAGACTCGAACTTCCACGTCATAAGACACTGGAACCTAAATCCAGCGCGTCTACCA
>NZ_DJIQ01000068.1:46133-107191 GCF_002433705.1 Oceanicaulis sp. UBA6590 | reverse complement strand
GCGTCTACCAATTCCGCCACACCCGCACAGGCAAGGCAGGCCGCAGAGTTAGCGTCTGGCGCAACCCGCGGTCAATCTGTCATTGCCGCTGATCCCGCCTCCGGATGCATTCTGCAAAGCCCCATGGACGCAGATGCCTGATGCGCCATCATGGCCTTCGCGTTCAACAGGCGAGATCACCATGACCCAGGCCACTTCCGATACGCCCCGCTCCGAAGACCGCAGCGGCTTTGACTGGGAATCCCGGTTTCTGTCCGATGACGCGCCCTGGGAGCGTCAGGGCGTCCATCCGGCAGCGCAAGACTGGGTCCGCAACGGCGAGATCAAACCCGGACAGGCCATACTGACGCCCGGCTGCGGACGCAGTCAGGAACCGGCGTTCCTGGCGAGCCGGGGCTTTGATGTGACGGCCACCGATATCGCCCCGACCGCCATCGCCTGGCAGAAGGCCCGGTTCCAGACTCTGGGCGTGATGGCTGAAGCGATCGAGACAGATGCGCTCGCCTGGCGTCCCGAGACCGGGTTTGATGCGCTCTATGAACAGACTTTCCTGTGCGCCATCCACCCCAAACGGCGGCAGGATTATGAGGCCATGGCGCATGCCAGTCTGAAGTCTGGCGGAAAACTGCTCGCGCTTTTCATGCAGAAGGCCGAGTTGGGCGGTCCGCCCTATGGCTGCGGACTGGACGCCATGCGCGAACTGTTTGCGGACACACGGTGGGTCTGGCCTGACGGCGAGGCTCGCCCCTACCCGCACCCCGGCCTGAATGCGAAGGCCGAGCTCGCCATGGTGCTGATCCGCCGCTAGCGCGCCGATAGCAGACTTTTAAGCCCTTTGCGGCAGCATGACGGCTCCAGAATGGAGCCCTCATGGCCGCAGTAAGCGCCTACTACGTTTCATCGCTCTACAACGCCGACGCTTTCGCGCGAGGCGCGGGAAAGCGTGCATCTTCATCGGAAGGGGCTCCGCCCGCCAAAGTCGCGACCAAGGTTCAGGACCGGCTGAGCGACGCGTTAGAGGCCATGAAACGCGCCCCTGAAGAGCATAAGCAGGCCGCCCGGAACCGGGCGCGCGACCGTGTGGAAGCTGTCCGCGAACAGCTCAAGATCATCAAGGAACTCTACGCGCAGAACCCCAAGGAAATGGCGAAAGCGCTTCGCCATCTCGTCAAGGAACTTCAGACCGCGCTCAAGGCCTACAAGGAGGCCGGCGGAGATATGACGTCGATAGGCGGCGCAGGCCTCATCGCCATGACCGCGAGCGCCGCGCCTTCTCGATCTACAGGCGCCCCTGGCTCTGAGCCTGATGCAAACGCAGCGGAAACGGGGGCAGAGACTGATGACGCCCCTGTGTTCGGCGAGTCGGCCGCAAGTCCGGCCCACTCGCCAGGCGAAGGGCCACGTCCTGACTCGTCTGACATGTCCGTTGAAGAGCTTGAGGCCCGACTGGGCGTGCTGATGGGCGATGAGGAATTCGTCCGGTCTGTCGACGGATTGAAGCGCAAGATCAAGGAATTGTTTGAGACTTCGAAAATCCAGTCCGCTTTCCTGTCCCGGGACCGGTCGCGGGATGAGGCCTTTGAAGCGCTTGACGAAGATCTCGAGGCCCTCGATGAGGATGTCACCGCGTACAAGCGTGACGTTCAGGATGAGCTGATCGCGGTGAGGCTTGAGATCAAGCTGATTGAACGCGGTGAGCTGTCTGCGCCTGTCGCACTGGATGTGAGCGCCTGATCCGGGTCTATCGCTTGCCGCCTTCCTTGGCGGTCAGGGGCGCGAATTTCAGCACCAGGAAGGCGATCACGACGCCAGCAATCAGGTTTGCGGCGAACAGGCCCCAGATCACGCCGTTGGCGCCGCCCAGATAATTGCCCAGCCAGGCCAGCGGAATGATCAGGGCGACTCCGCGGAAGGCATTGCACGCCACTCCGATCAGCGGGCGACCGAGACCGTTGAACCCCGCCGCCGCCGCCATCGCCACTCCATACCCGCCCATGGCGAACGGCGCGATCGCCCAATAGGTGCTCGCGACAGCCTGTCCTTCAGCCGATGGCAGGAAGACCGGGGCCAGGAACCGCCCCAGCACGAAAAGCATGACCGCCATCGCAAACCCCCAGCCGGCGCAGAAGAGGAAGGATTTGACGAACGCTTCGCGCACCCGGTGATCCAGTCCGGCCCCGCCATTCTGCCCGGTGATGGGGCCAATGGAGCCCGAGAGCGCGAACAGTGGAATCAAAGCCAGCGCCTCGACCCGCATGCCCACGCCGAGGCCCGCCACTGCAGGCTCGCCAAACGGCGCCATTGCGGCGAACACCATCGTATTGGCCAGGGGGCCGATCATGTTCGAGCCTGACGCCGGCGCGCCGATGCGCGCGATCTCGCGCCAGTTCCAGAACAGGGTGTCAAAGCCCGGCCAGCTGAAGTCGAGCATCTTCTCGCGGAAGACCAGAACGCCGAGCGCAATCATGAAGACCGCCATGTTGGCGATCAGGGTCGCCAGCGCCGCGCCCGTCACCTCCATCGCCGGGATGGGGCCGAGACCGAAGATCAGAATCGGGTCGAGGATCATGTTGATGACGGCGGCGATGATCATGATCACGCTGGGCACGATGGCGTCGCCCATGGCGCGCAGCAGGTTGCTCGCCACCATCGGGCCCACCATGAAGACCGCGCCGGCGAACCAGATCGTCATGTACTCCCGCACATAGGGCATCATCTGGTCGGTCGCGCCCATGGCTCGAAAGACCGGATCGATTAGCGGAATGCCGATCACGCTGACCAGCAGCACCATGATGAAGGACAGGCTCAACGCATCCGTCGCCACGCGTTTGGTGGATTCGCCGTCCCCGCGCCCGGCCGCGCGCGCCACCACCGACACGGCGCCGGCGCCCAGGCCGATCGATATGCTCATCACCAGCATGGAGACCGGAAACACGAACTGCACCGCCGCCTGCTGGTCCGTGCCCAGCCGTCCTACCCAATACGCGTCGATCACGCCGACCAGCATCATGGCCAGAATGCCAAAGCTCATCGGGGCGACCAGACGGATGATGTGACGGAAGACCGATCCCTGAGTCAGATCGTTCGAGGCGCGAGTGGAGGCCATGGGAAGGCTTTCTAAAAGTCAGAAAATCAAACAGCGCCATAGGTAGGACACCCCATGGCGCTGTTCCATGCCCGAAATGGAAAAGGTCTGTTCAGGACCCCGATCCAGACCCACTCAGGGCGTGTGGTTGAGATCGTAGGCGGCAAGTCCGGCCAGATTGACGATGTCGGACACATTGGAGCCGACACGCGCCACCTGCACGGATTTCTCGAGCCCGATCAGCAGGCCTTCGATCACCGTGGCGCCGCCCGCGGATTTCAGAAGCCGCGCCGCGATCGAGGCCGAGTGCACCGCAGGCATCACCAGCACATTGGCCGCGTCCGACAGGCGCGAGAACGGATAGCGTTCGCGATGATTGGGATCGAGCGCGATATCGACCGCCATTTCGCCCTCATACTCGAAATCAAGATCCAGCTGATCAAGACGCGCGACCGCGCTCTGGACTTTCGTGGTCCGCTCGCCCGGCGGATTGCCGAAGGTGGAATAGCTCATGAAGGCCACGCGCGGATCGAGGCCCAGACGGCGCGCGGCATGGGCTGCGCCCACCGCGATCTCGGCCAGACCTTCGGAGTCGGGGAATTCCGTCACGTTGGTGTCGGCGATCACCAGCATCTTGCCGCGCGCCAGCGCCACGGTCAGGCCGATCACCCGCCCGCCCGGCGCGGGGTCGAGCACCAGACGGATATCGCTCATCGTATTGGTGAAGTGACGCGTTACCCCCGTCACCATGCCGTCGGCGTCCTCGAACTTGAGCATGCAGGCGGAGAACACGTTCCGGTCATTGTTCACCAGACGCTGCACGTCGCGACGCAGATAGCCGCGACGCTGGAGACGCTTGTACAGCCAGTCCGCGTAATCGGCGTTGCGGTCCGAAAGACGCGCATTCTGGATCTCCAGCACGTCATCCGGCAGTCCGAGAGAGCGCATGTTCGCCTTGGCCACTTCTTCGCGCGCTACCAGCACAGCCTGCCCCAAACCCTGGGACTGGAAGGCGAAGGCGGCGCGGATGACGGACGGCTCCTCGCCTTCCGCGAAGACGATGCGCTTGTCGGAGCCGGAAATGGACTGTGTAACGCGCTGCTGGAGCGCAGCGGTCGGATCGAGGCGACGCGCCAGCGACTGACGATATTTCTCCTCATCCTCGATCGGGATGCGCGCCACGCCCGTCTCGATCGCAGCGCGCGCCACATAGGGCGGAACGAAACTGATCAGGCGCGGATCGAAGGGAGACGGGATGATGTAGTCCCGGCCGAACCGCAGACCGCCATCCGATCTGTTGGCTGTGGAGACCTCGTCCGGCACGTCCTGACGCGCCAGATCGGCAAGGGCGCGAGCCGCGGCCAGCTTCATTTCCTCGTTGATCGTCCGCGCGCGCACATCAAGCGCCCCGCGGAAGATATAGGGAAATCCCAGCACATTATTGACCTGATTGGGAAAATCCGACCGGCCTGTCGCGATGATCGCATCAGAACGCGCCGCCCGGACCTCGTCGGGCATGATTTCGGGCGTTGGATTGGCCATGGCGAAAATGATCGGGTCCGCCGCCATGGATTTCACCATGTCCTGCGAGACGATGCCGCCTGCAGACAGGCCCAGGAAGACGTCTGCGTCCACCATGGCCTCTTTCAGCGTGCGCAGATCGGTCTCGCGCGCATGCTGGGCCAGACGGTCATGCAGGTCGTTGCGACCGGTATGCACAACGCCATTCACATCCACCACCGTGACATTGTCGTGCCTGACGCCGAGCGATTTCACCAGCTCCAGCACCGAGAGGCCGGCCGCGCCCGCGCCGCACAGCACCAGCTTGACGTCTTCAAACTTGCGGTCGGTCAGATGACAGGCGTTGATCAGGCCCGCTGCAGCGATAATGGCCGTGCCATGCTGGTCATCATGAAACACAGGAATATCGAGCTTTTCGCGCAGGCGCGCCTCGATCTCGAAGCATTCCGGGCTCTTGATGTCCTCGAGATTGATCCCGCCAAAGCTGTCGCCGAACCCGGCGACGCAATCGACGAATTTTTCGGGGTCCGTGTAATTGATCTCAAGATCGAAACCGTCAATGTCGGCAAAGCGCTTGAACAGCACGGCCTTGCCTTCCATCACCGGCTTTGAGGCGGCGGCCCCCAGATTGCCCAGCCCCAGGATCGCGGTGCCATTGGACACCACGGCGACAGTGTTGCCCTTGGACGTGTAGTCATAGACCGCGTCAGGATTGTCGGCGATCGCGCGCACGGGTGCGGCCACGCCGGGCGAATAGGCCAGCGCCAGATCGCGCTGGGTCGCCATCGGCTTTGTCGGGATCATCGCCACCTTGCCCGGCGGGCTTGCGCGGTGAAATTCCAGCGCGTCGGCGTCGGTCGAGGAAAGCTTTTCGTTGTCGGACATGGCGATGATGAATCTAACTGGTCTGGTGGAAACTCATGTGAGCTATACGCGTCTGCGCAGCCGCTTGCTACACCGGCGCACGCATCAAACGCTGCAGGGCCGCCTTGCGTCCTTGCAAGCCGCTGATGTGCTCAAGTGCTTGAGGCAAGCAGGAGAGGACCGTCTCCACACTCCCGCCCATGCCCAGTCGACGTCCGGCGTCACCATGGCAGTAAACCGCCGCTGACGCCGCGTCATAGACGCCTTGCCCCTGCGCCAGAAACGCGCCGATCAGACCCGCCAGCACATCGCCTGTACCTGCTGTCGCCAGACGCGGGCTGGCGTGGACATTGACCCTGACATCACCTCCGGGAGCGGCAATCACGGTATCTGCCCCCTTGAAGACCACGACGGCGCCACATCGGCGGGCCGCCAGACGAGTGCGCTCTATCTTGTTGCCATCACCGGTCTTTTCCGTGAGATCGGGAAACAGTCGCTCGAATTCTCCTCCATGAGGCGCCAGCACGCATGTGTCGTGAAGCGCTTCGAACAGACGGTCAGGTTCATCCCGAAACACGCTCAGGGCGTCCGCATCCAGAACCAGCGGAATCTGCGAGCGGCACGCTGACAGCACGCGTTGTTTCAGACGCTCATCCGGCCCCGCTCCGGGCCCGAGAACTGCCGCGCTGGCGCGATGGTCTGCGAGCACCTCTCCAAAGTCGGCGTCATGGTCATAGGCTCGCGCGACAAGGCTGTCGGAAGCGGAGGCGATTTCATTCAGCGCCCCCTGTCCGGACAGAAGCGTGACAAACCCGGCTCCACCAATCTGACCGGCCCGCGCCGCCAGACGCGACGCCCCTGTGGCGCCATATCCTCCCGCAAGCACACACAACCTTCCGCGCGAGTGCTTGTGCGCATCGGCCTCGATATCGGCGCCTGGAAGCTCCCACAGATCAGGATGATTGAGCATGGCGCAGGGATGAGCCCTCTCGCTCCAGCCATCCGGAATGCCGATATCGCACAGAACGACCTCTCCGCATCCCTGTCGGCCGGGAGACAGCAAATGGGCCGGCTTGAGCCGATGAAAGGTGACGCTCAGATCCGCCCGGAAGCAGGGTCCGTCAAGCGGCGCGAGATCGCCTGACAATCCGCTCGGCACATCGACTGCAACACAGACGCCGTCAAAGGACTGGCTTTCGTTTGAAAGACGGGCCGGTTCCCCCTCCAGCGGCCGGTTCAGCCCGGCGCCAAACAACGCGTCCACGATGAGCGCATGATCTTTCAGGCGGCAGTCGGACAAGGCGTGAATGTCACCAGTCCACTCTTGCGCGCACGTTGCGGCGTCTCCAGTCAGGTTCTGACGGTCCACTGCCGAATAGATCGTCACAGCCCAACCGGCCTGACGCAGCTGCTCGCCGACAACCCAGCCGTCACCGCCATTATTGCCAGGTCCGCACAACACGGCCGCCGATCTAGGGGCCCAGCGGGACATGATCGCCCGGGCCACACCCGTCCCGGCGCTTTGCATGAGACGGCGTCCGTCCACTCCTTGTTCAATGGCGAAGCTATCCGCTGCGCTCATTGCAGAAACCGTTAGTATGGCGTGCGGCTGGTCTGACATTTCACATCACCCTCAGGCATCGCCCCACTTTCGAGCATTAGCGCTCACAAATGCAGCATCGGTAAATTTCAACATCCGTGCGACGTAACCATCACTTGCGAGGCCCAAAGCGATCCTTAGCGTGCCAGTCGTGAGCGGAGGCCCCGAATGAAAAAAATCGAAGCGATCATCAAGCCGTTCAAACTGGACGACGTGAAGGAAGCCCTGCAGGAGATCGGTCTTCAAGGTCTGACTGTCACTGAAGCCAAGGGGTTTGGCCGCCAGAAAGGTCATACCGAGCTCTATCGCGGCGCGGAATACGTTGTCGACTTCCTGCCCAAGATCAAAATCGAGCTAGTGATCCCGGACAACCGCGTCGAGGCCGCCGTGGAAGCCATTCAGACCGCCGCCCAGACCGGGCGGATCGGCGACGGCAAGATCTTCATTCTCCCGGTCGAAGGCGCCATCCGCATCCGCACCGGCGAAACGGATGACGACGCCATCTGATCCACACTCTTTCAATCGCCCGCCAGCACCCACAGCCAGCAATTAAGGACCCTGCCATGTCTGCTGACAAGATCCTCAAACAAATCAAGGACGAAGACGTCGAATTCGTCGATCTGCGTTTCACCGACCCGCGCGGCAAGCTGCAACACGTCACCTTTGACGTTGATATGGTCGACGAAGATTTCTTCGAAGAAGGCTCCATGTTCGACGGATCCTCGATCGCTGGCTGGAAGGCCATCAACGAGTCCGACATGGTTCTGATGCCGGACGTGAAGACCGCAGCCATCGACCCCTTCTTCCAGCAGACCACGCTCTCGATCGTTTGCGATATTCTCGAACCGGACAGTGGCGAAGCCTATAACCGCGATCCGCGCACCACGGCCAAGAAGGCCGAGAACTTCCTCGCCGCCTCCGGCATTGGCGACAAGGCGTTCTTCGGTCCGGAAGCCGAATTCTTCATTTTTGACGATGTGCGCTGGTCGACCGCCCAGAACAACACCTTCTATGCGCTCGACTCCGAGGAAGGGCCCTATAATTCCGGCACGAAGATGGAAGGCGGCAACCTCGCCCACCGTCCGGGCCCGAAAGGCGGCTATTTCCCTGTGCCGCCGATCGATTCGCTTCAGGACATGCGGTCTGAAATGCTGTCCGTGATGAAAGAGCTCGGCCTGCAGCCCGAGAAACATCACCACGAAGTGGCGCCGTCCCAACACGAGCTGGGGATGAAATTCTCCACGCTCACCGAGATGGCCGACCGCATGCAGACCTACAAATACATCGTGCACAACGTCGCCGCCGCCTATGGCAAGACCGCGACCTTCATGCCGAAACCGGTCTATGCCGACAACGGTTCGGGCATGCACGTGCACCAGTCGATCTGGAAGGACGGCAATCCGCTGTTCGCCGGCGACAAGTATGCCGGCCTGTCGGACACCTGCCTGTATTACATCGGCGGCATCATCAAGCATGCGCGCGCGATCAACGCCTTCGCCAACGCGTCCACGAACTCCTACAAGCGCCTGGTCCCGGGCTTCGAGGCCCCGGTCCTGCTGGCCTATTCGGCCCGCAACCGCTCGGCGTCGATCCGTATCCCGCACGTGCCATCCGCCAAGGGCAAGCGTATCGAGACGCGCTTCCCCGATCCGGCCGGCAACCCGTACCTGACTTTCGCCGCGCTTCTGATGGCGGGCCTGGACGGCATCGAGAACCAGATTCATCCAGGCGACGCGATGGACAAGGATCTCTATGACCTGCCGGCTGAAGAGCTCAAGGACATCCCGACGGTCTGCTCGTCCCTGCGCCAGGCGCTCGAATCTCTCGACGCCGACCGTGACTTCCTCAAGAAGGGCGGCGTGATGGATGATGACCAGATCGACGCCTATATCGATCTGAAGATGGAAGAAGTGTCCCGGATCGAACACCACCCGCACCCGGTGGAATTCGAGCTGTACTACAAGGTGTAGTTCTCCTTCCTGTCAGGACGTCTGCGGCCGCTCCGGATTGCTCCGGGGCGGCCGTTTTCATTTCAGCCTCTTCTGCACAAAGCGAAATTGGCTGCGGCGCAGGGTCGAGCGATGGTCGACGCGCGCAAAACCATGGGCTAGAAAGACTCTCCTACGCACGTATGGTTCACCTCTTGTGAACTTGCGCCCGACCGGAGACCGACGCATGCGCCGCAGCCTTCTCGCCGCCGTTTCCCTGTCCGCACTGATCGCCACGCCTGCCTGGGCGGATGAGGAGATCAATGACGAACGCACCGAGCCGGTCGAGACCGCCGATGCGGATGGCGCAGGCAATGCCGACAATATCGTCATCGGTTCTAACGGCCGCGTCACCCTGATCGGGGTTCCCGGCCCTGCCGTACACGTCAATTCGAACAACGATCTGACCACTCAGAACGGGTCGGTCATCCGCATCAATGACCGCGATGGCGACGGCGATCCTGTCAGCGTGGATGGCGCGGTGGGCATTCAGGTCGATCCCGGCGTCGAAGGCGATATCTCTCATGGCGGCCGCATCGTGCTGGACGACAGCGACGATCCGGCGGACCTGGGCACGGACGATCTCGTGGATGCCGACAATGACGGCGAGGTCGACGATCCGGACGGCGAGGCGGACGGCGCTTTTGCTCAGGACCAGAACAAGACCGGCCTGCTGATCGGCGCCGTGGACGGCGATTACAATCCGGTGGCCGGCCAGGATGCGGTGACGGGCGATGTCGCCATCACCAGCACCGGCGCCATCGTCGTCCAAGGCCAGAACAGTTTCGGCGTGCGCGCCGTGACCGCGATCGACGGCGATTTCTTCTCGGATGGATCGGTCACCGTGACCGGCGAGAACAGCCGCGGCATCTCCCTCGAGGATGATGTGTCCGGCAATGTGGAAATCATTTCCGTGAACACGGTCTCCCCGGGCGGCAATGCCGTTGTGGTGGAGGGCGATGTTGGCGGCGGCGTTCGCGCCAACGGGACGGTTTCCGCGCACGGCTATCGCACCACAACCCGCTATCGTGAAAATCTCATGGTTCTCTTCGAGAATGAAGAGGAAGCGGCTGCGCGCGGCGATGTGGCGGACAATCTTGATTCGGGTTCGGCCTTTCTGGTGGCGGGGTCTGTCGCCGACGGCGTCTTCATCTCCACCAGCGGCACCATCCAGGCCTATACGGGCGGCGGCGCTGCGCTGGAACTGCGCCCTGACGAGGACGGCACGGGCGATCAGGTGATCGGCGAGGTCTCCCTGCCCGATGATTACACCACCAATCGCACCGATGACGATGATGAGGGCGATCAGCTGGGTTATGCGGTGGTCAACGAGGGCACCATCGCCAACAACGCTGTGTTTGACGGCAAGGACGCCACGGCGTTCCTGGTCGTCGGCCGTGACGACAATGGCGTGCTGCGCTCGGTGATACTGGGCGCCGGCGGGGTCATGAACACCCGCACGGTCACCGCCACCGCCTATGACGGCACTGCGCGCGCCATGCATTTCGGCGCGGGCGCTCAGGCCGACACGATCCTGAACTCCGGTGTTTTGCGCGCCGCCGCCGTGCTCGGCCATGAAGAGGACGGATTCGCAGACGACGCCTATGGCGCAGGACGCGCCATCGCGCTTGATCTGGACGAGAACTCACAGATTCGCCGCATCCTCAACGAGGCCGGCAATATCAACGCCACCATCACCGGCGGCGGCCAAAGCGCGATTGCGATCCGCTCCAACGACGATTCACTCGATGAAATCCGCAACTCCGGGATCATCAGCGCCGTCGCCGGCGGTCTGGAAGACGGCTTTTCGCGCGATGACATGGAGATCCTGGCGATCGACGCCCGCAACAATGACGGCGGCCTCGCGATCATTCAGGAGCAGGCCTATGACGATGAGGGCGAACCGATCTCAACACCCTCCATCACCGGCGACATCCTGCTTGGCGACGGGGATGATCGCGTCGAGATCAACGCGGGCTCCATCACTGGCGACATCTCGTTCGGCCTGGGCGCTGACGTTCTTGTCATCAATAACGGCTCGCTGAACGGCGCCGTCAGCGATGCGGACGGCGAGCTCGTGCTGGATGTGACCAATGGCGAGATCGGTTTGACGGGAACGGACGCACTGGCCCTTCGGGACGCGATTTTCCGCAATGGCGGGGTGCTGGAAGTCGTCATTGACGCCCAGGATCGCACAAACGCCTTCCTGAACGCGTCCGGCGACGTGACCTTCGAGGAAGGATCCTCGCTTTCGGTCGGTCTGGGCGATGTGATCGGCGCTGGCGGAACCTTCGAGATCATTACGGCCGGCACGCTGAGCATTGCAGATGAAGCGGGCACCCTGACCACCACCGAGTCGCCCTATCTGTATAACGCCACGCTGGCGCGCTCGAGCGAGGACGAAAACAAGATCCTTCTCACGCTCGAGCTGAAGACGGCGGACGAGCTGGGCATGCACGTCAATCAGGCTGCGGCCTATGACGAAGCGCTGGCCGCGTTCGAGACCATTGAATCCCTGGGCGCCGCCTTCGCCGGACTGCGCACCGCCGAGGAATTCTACGGCGCCTATGACCAGCTGCTGCCGGAATACGCCGCCAGCGCGATCCAGTTCGCCCTGGCGTCCAACGACGCCGCCGCAGGCGCCCTTCAGGGCCGTCTGCGCAATGCCCGTCTGGCTCCCGATGATCTGGCTGGCGTCTGGATCCAGGAGTTCGGCTATTACGCCGACCGGTCCAGCACCGCCTTCGGCCCGGGCTATCGCGGTCAGGGCGTCGGTCTGGCGGTTGGACTCGACCGTCCCGTCGGCCCCTTCTACGCCGTCGGCCTCCAGCTCGTGGGCGCCGCCAGCGAGATCGAGGAGACCAATGGTTTTGACCAGCCCATGGTGTCCATGACTGGTCAGATTGGCGGTTACGCCGCCCTGAATCTCGGCGGCTTCGACATCTCGGGCAATGTCGGCCTCGGCTACGACTATTTCGAAACCGACCGTGAAATCCGAATTGGCGACTTCACCGCCCTGACCAGTGCGGATTGGAGCGGCTGGCATGCGACCGCCAGCTTCCAGGCGGGCCGTGACATCGCCTTTGGCAAATGGGTGCTGCGTCCTGAAGCTGACCTGACCTATGTGACCCTGTTTGAGAGCGGGTATTCGGAAACCACATCCGGAACGAATGCGGACGCCATCTCGGATCTGGCGCTGATCGTGGACGACCGCGAGTCCTCCACCCTGCTCGGTTCGGGCACGCTGACGCTGGCTCGCCGGTTCGGCACGGATGAATCCTGGTGGGCGCCCTCGCTGCGCGTGGGTTACCGCGGCGAGTTCTCCAGCTCCGGCGGCGAAACCACGGCCCAGTTTGGCCAGGATGGCAATCCGTTCACCCTGCGCTCTGAACAACTGGCCAATTCCGGCGCCCTGCTGGGGTTTGGCCTGAGCGCAGGCTCGAACTACTCCACCTTCACGTTCGCGTATGATGCGGATGTCCGTGACGACTTCGTCCGACATGTCGCCCGTCTGGTCATCCGACTGACATTCTAGAACAACTTCACATAGATGCATTGCACGCATCAGGGGAGTCTGGTAAGGATAATTCGTCTTCCTGTCCTGACCCCATGCATTGACGGCGGAGACATGGGTCGGCGCGTATGACGCAGGCGCGCCGACCCCACGCTTCCCCTCGCACACGAAACGCGCACGCTAGCACAGGCGTGCGTTTTTCATATGGCGCCCGTCAGGGTTTCACTGCCGGTTAACCGTGTGAGAGCAGAGTGCGGACATGGTGATCCGGTCCGTCATTCTTGGCCTTGTTGGTCTTGTTCTTCTGTCAGGCTGCGCGTCCGGCCCGCCTGATCAGGTTCATGACGCCTGCCTCATCTTGCAGGACAATCGCAGCTGGTGGCGGGATCTGCAGCGGACTGAGCGGCGCTGGGGCATTTCGCCGGGCACCCAGCTCGCCTTCCTGAAAAAGGAATCCAGCTTCAATCGTCATGCGCGACCGGCGCGGCGACGCCTGCTGGGCGTCATTCCCGGCGCCCGTCCCTCTTCCGCCTATGGCTATGCGCAGGCGCTCAACAGCACCTGGGACTGGTATCGCGAGGACACGGGACGGCGGGGGGCGGACCGCGACGACTTTGGCGACGCCGTGGACTTTATCGGCTGGTATGCGAGCAAATCCCAGCGCCTCTCGGGCATAGCCCTGGATGATCCCTATTCGCTCTATCTGGCCTATCACGAAGGTCATGGGGGCTTTAACCGGCGCACCTATCGCAACAAGGACTGGCTGCTGCGCGCCGCCCGAACCGTGCAGACAGATGCAGAGCGATACGATTCCCAGATCCGCCGCTGCGAGCGTCGCCTCAACCGCGGACTGATCCCGTTCTTCTAGCGACTAGGATCGCGCCGCACGGGAAAGCGCCTGCAACACCTCAAGCGAATCCCGCGCTCGGTCCTCGGTCACAAAGACATGGTCATGGTGAAGCGCCGCCACGACATTGGCGCTGATCCCGCGCTCTGACAGGGCCTGAGCGATGCTCGCCGTCAAACCCACTGCCTCCAATGCGGAATGCACGCTGAGTGTGATCCGACGACAGATATGGATCGGTTCAAGCCCCAATGTCTCCAGATCATCAAGCAGAGCGATGATCGAGACGCCCTCCTCCTCCCGGAATGTCGCGAAAGCGATCTCGCACAGCGTTTCTGTCAGCATATCCAGCCTGGCATAGGCGTAGGGATGAGGGTCGAGCACCGGCTCGAGCCCCTCGAGCAGGGCTTGCAGATCCGTCAGAGGCTTCATCGCGTCAAGCTTTCCACATGGCATTGCGGTGCAGGCTGCTTCGCCCACTACACGCCGGGCCGGGCGTGAGGCAAGTTACGCTGTGATGGCTGATGATTCGCAAGACGATCTGTTTTCCGCTCCGTCCGCGCCCAAAGGGCCGGCCTCCCCGTCCGCGCCGCGTGTGACGACGCCTGATCCCGCGCCTGCTGCTCAATCGACAGCGGAACCGCCCCGGCAAACGCCGCCCGCGCCTCCGCCCGCCGCACCGAAACCCGCCGCTCCCATCCCGGCCGCCTCTGCGGAGAACAAGGGGTATGACGCCTCCTCGATCGAGGTGCTCGAGGGCCTGGAGCCGGTCCGCAAGCGTCCGGGTATGTATATCGGAGGCACCGATGAGCGGGCGCTGCATCACCTGTTTGCAGAAATCCTCGACAACTCGATGGATGAAGCCGTGGCCGGCCATGCCGACCGCATCGAAGTCACAATGGATGAGGATGGCTTCGTCTCCGTAAGCGATAACGGTCGGGGCATCCCCGTCGATCCGCATCCCAAGTTTCCCGACAAATCCGCGCTCGAAGTCGTGCTGACCACGCTTCACGCAGGTGGCAAATTCTCAGACAAGGCCTACCAGACCGCCGGCGGCCTTCACGGGGTGGGCGTGTCCGTGGTGAACGCCCTGTCCGAGTTGGTCGAGGTCGAGGTGGCGCGCGACAAGACACTCTGGCGTCAGGTCTATGTGCGCGGGATTCCCCAGGGCCCGGTCGAAAAGGTCGGCGGCGCGCCGAACCGGCGCGGCACCACTGTTCGATTCAAGCCTGATCCGGAAATCTTCGGCCCGCGCGCCGTTCTTAAGGCGCCGCGCATCTTCAACATGGCGCGCGCCAAGGCGTTCTTGCGCCGTGGCGTGCAGATCCGCTGGAAATGCCCCGAAAGCCTCGTTGAAGGAACGGACATTCCGGCTGAAACCACCCTCGCCTTCCCGGGCGGTCTCGCTGACCGGCTCGTCGAGCTCACACCGGGCGCAGCTCTGGTCACCGACCAGTTCGCGGGCCGCGTCGAGCGTGACGGACGGATGGGCGCCGTGGAATGGGCGGTCGCGTTTTCCGAGAACGGTTTCGGTCCCGATGACAGCTTCTGCCAGAGCTTCTGCAACACCGTCCCCACCCCGATGGGGGGCACGCACGAACAAGGCCTGCGATCCGCCCTGTCCAAGGGCCTTCGCGCCTATGGCGAGCTCGCCAATGTGAAGAAAGCCGCCCAGATCACGGCTGATGATGTGATGGGCGGCGCCGGCGTTCTGATATCGGTCTTCATCAAGGATCCCGAATTCCAGGGACAGACCAAGGACAGGCTGTCCACCGCCGAGGCGGGCCGTCTGGTCGAACAGGCCATTCGCGACCAGTTCGATCACTGGCTGGCGGGCCGTCCCAAGGACGCCGCGCGTCTCGTGGAATGGGCGGTTGATCGGGCTGAGGACCGGCTCAAGCGCAAGCGCGAGAAAGAGGTCAAGCGCCAGTCCGCCACCCGCAAGCTGCGCCTGCCGGGCAAGCTGGCGGATTGTTCCCAGAATTCCGCCGAAGGCGCCGAGCTGTTCCTGGTCGAGGGTGATTCTGCAGGCGGCTCCGCCAAACAGGCGCGCGACCGGAAGACCCAGGCCATCCTGCCCCTGCGCGGCAAGATCCTGAACGTTGCGTCGGCCACCGCGGACAAGATCGCCGCCAATCAGGAAATCTCCGACCTCCTGCTGGCGCTCGGCGTGCAGCCGGGCAAGAAATTCGACCTTGAGGACCTTCGCTATGAGCGCGTCATCATCATGTGTGACGCCGATGTGGACGGCGCTCACATTGCTGCGCTCCTGGCGACCTTCTTCTACAAATTCCTGCCTGGCCTGATTGAATCTGGCAGGCTCTTCATGGCCCAGCCGCCGCTCTACCGCCTGACCCAGGGCGGCAAGACGCTCTATGCCCAGGATGATGTCGAGAAGGACCGCCTTCTGGAGACGGCCTTCAAGAAGGGCAAGGTTGAAGTCGGCCGCTTCAAAGGTCTGGGTGAAATGACCCCGCCCCAGCTCAAATCCACCACGATGCTGCCGGAAAGCCGGTCGCTGGCGCGGGTCGTCGTGACGCCTGAAATGCGCGAAAGCGCCGATGCGCTGGTGGAAACCCTGATGGGCAAGAAACCTGAACTGCGCTTCCAGTTCATTCAGGACAATGCTCCCTTCGTGGAAGACGTGGACGTCTAGGCTCCATACCGGCCCATTGATCGACAGCCTTCATCGCTAGCGGGAAGAATCTCGACCCGGGACTCGCCTATGGGTTGTTTTTCGATTAACGTCATTCTCCTGACAGGCGCGCGCCCTCTGCGCGTGTGATCAGGGTCTGGCGCATCGGAGGCCCCATGACGGCACGTCTCTTCTTGATCTTCATGGCATTCACCCTGCTTCTCGGTGGATCGCAGGCGCTTGCACAGGATGACGAGCCGCCCCGAGCGGACGAGTACCAGACGAGAACCGATTTTCTGGCGTGCCGCGGCAATGGGTATGCGCTGTGCTATTATTCGGGGCCCTCTGGCGAACAGCCCACAAAGGTCGGGACCACATCCCCGCCACTGCCCTGCAATCCCAATATTTCTAATACTGCGGCGTGTACCTGTTACGCCCTGCCGGATGGCCGCTATCAAGGCGAGCAAACCTGGAACTATGTTGAAGTCGGCTCGATCCTCAATGAAACGGTTCGCGAGCTGACGATCGCACGTTGCGGCGAGACCGGCGAACGCTGTCTCAATCTGTACTCGCTACACCATGACTGCCGGGAGCCGGACGGAGTCATAGCTGCCCGGGCCGAGTGCGAGCAGGCGCCTGTATGCGGCTTTCTGGGCAATCCCGCGGAGGGCGTGCCCCAGACACTGTACCCGGAATTGGGCGATGCAGTCCTGATCTCGACATTCTCATTCGCCTATCGGGACGTGCATGAGCTCGGAACGACCGATTGCACCCAGCTTGAGTCGGCCTCCTATGCCGGCTGCATGACTGCTCCATGCCGGGCGGATGAGAATGGGCTGACCAGCTGCGAATGTCCGGTTTATCAAGGCCCCTATCAGGTCGGGCAGCGCTATCCCGAACTTCAGTGCACGCTCGACGCCCATATCTGGTCCGCCGCCTATCACGAGACCTCCGACGCCGAAGAGTGATTCCCCTCGGTGTAAATCTGCGGGCCCTCCCAGGGAGGGCCCGCATTTTTTACGGATGTGCGTACGAGGTGGCGTCGGTCAGCAATCGCTCCGCCATTTGTCGGCGAAAGAGCCTGACATCATCAAAGCTGGATGCTTCGGCATGGAGAGCGAAAACGATCGGGGCTCGCTCCTCCCGAACCAGATAGCCGACATACCAGCCCTCATAGCGGCCATCCTGGTCGGTCAGCACAACCGGGCCTGCGCCCGTCTTGCCATGAAGCTCGCCATCAGGGCGCTGGCCTGCGAGAGACACCTCATCAAGCGCTGCGAGGCTCGCTTCACTGACGCCAAGCTCTCGCTTCAGAAGATGCTCGAGAAAATTGATCTGCTCTCTGGGAGAGATTTCCAGCGTATGGTCGAGCCAGAACCGGTCCGAGCCGTCTGCGACTTCTGCATCCCCATACGACCAGGCCGGCAGGATGTCCTGATAGATGTCCGTCCCGATCTCGAGCGCCAGATCCTGGAACGCCCAGGCGGCCGACCGGACAAAGGCGCTTCTCAGGGTCTGGTCCTGCCGCCAGTCCTCTGGCCAATAGCTGGCGGGCGGACGCTGGGCCGAGTCCCAGGGCAGCTCAGTGTCGAGGCTCTCCGCCGCCCCGGTTTCAAGCGCAATGACCAGATTGGGAATCTTGAAGGTCGACCACGGACCACGACGATGATCCGGCTCACTGCCCTCCAGTACATGTGTTTCGCCAGTTTCCAGATCCCGGGCAATGAAACTGACCTGTCGATCGCCGATAAACTCGAGATGGGGTTGGCGACTGATTCTGATTTCCGACGGCGCCTGCTGCGCCCAACCTGACGCGCTTGCGGTCAGGCCGAGAAACAGCGCGCACAGGCCAATAGATGCAGATTTCATAGGTCGTCCCCTGTGATGAAGTCTGTGGGGTGTCTCACTGCAAAGGGGCGAAGACGAGGCGGAAATGGCGCCATTGAGGGGGAGCCGGGTCGAACCGCCTTTCGGGGTTATCAAGTAACACCTTCCCTCACCCCTTCAAATTAAGCCAGTCTGCGGCTTCGCGATCCGCGCCTCACGACCGGCGCGATAATAAGGGGAGAGTTCCGTGCACAGAACACTGAAGGCGCTCGGCGCGTCGATAGCGGCCTTGTCCGTTGTCGGCCTCGCCGCGTGCTCAAACGACACCAGCTCCGGATCGGATCAGAACGGCGATGTCGATGTCGTCCGCTATGATCCCAATCCGTTTCCGAGCACCTATGAACCGGTCCCGTCCGGCGTGACGCTCCTGACGGGCGCCACGGTCTTCGACGGCGTGGGCGGTCAGCTCGAGAACACGGATATCCTGATCGAGAACGGGCGCATCGCAGCGATCGGTTCAGGCCTGTCCGCGCCAGAGGGCGCCAGCGTTATCGACGCTCGGGGCCGGTTCATCACGCCCGGCGTCGTGGACATTCACTCACACCTCGGGGTGTATCCCTCCCCCAGCGTGAACGCGCACTCTGATGGCAATGAAGCTGTGGCGCCCGTCACCGCCGAAGTCTGGGCCGAGCATAGCGTCTGGCCCCAGGATCCCGGCTTTGATACCGCGCTGGCCTCCGGCGTGACCACGCTGCATATCCTGCCCGGGTCCGCGAACCTGTTTGGCGGACGCGGCGTCACGCTGCGCAATGTGCCCTCGCGGACCATGCAGGGCATGAAGTTTCCGGACGCGCCCTATACGCTGAAGATGGCCTGTGGCGAAAACCCCAAGCGCGTTTACGGCAACCGCGGCGGTCCCGCCACCCGCATGGGCAATCTCGCCGGTTACCGGCAAGCCTGGCAGCAGGCGAGCGATTACCGTCAGAGCTGGCACGAATACTGGGAGGCCGCCGAGGCGGGCGAGGATGTCGATCCGCCGACCCGCAATTTCGAGCTCGACACGCTGATGGGCGTGCTCGAAGGGGAAATCCTGGTCCAGATGCACTGCTATCGCGCCGATGAAATGGCGATGATCCTCGATCTCGCCGAGGAGTTCGACTACCAGGTCACCACCTTCCATCACGCTGTGGAGGCCTACAAGATTCCTGACCTCCTGGCCGAGCACAACACGTGCGCCGCCGTCTGGGCGGACTGGGGCGGCTTCAAGATGGAGGCCTATGACTCCATCCGTGAGAACCTGCCGCTCACCCATGCGGGCGGGGCCTGCGCCATGATCCATTCGGACTCCGATCTCGGCATCCAGCGCCTCAATCACGAAGTCGCCAAAGCCCTGTCTGATGGGCGCCGGATGGGCATCGAGATCTCCGATGCCGAGGCCGTGAGCTGGTTCACATCGAACCCGGCCCGCGCTCTGGGAATCTTCGACCAGACGGGCTCCATCGAGGAAGGCAAGCGCGCCGACCTCGTCCTGTGGTCCGGTCACCCGTTCTCCAGTTATGCGCTGGCGGACAACGTCTATATCGACGGCGCGCTGATGTTCGACCGCGCCGATCCCGAGCGTCGCACCGTGCGCGACTTCATGCTCGGCCAACCCGGTGAAGGAGACTACTGATGAAAAAGCTCCTGACATCGCTTCTGCTGGCAGCGGCCGTCATCGCCCCCGCCAGCGCGCAGACGCTCGTCATCAACAATGGCCGCGTGATCACCAACACCAGCGCCGGCGTGATTGAGAACGGCGCCGTGGTGATCCGCGACGGCGTCATCGTCTCTGTGGGCGATTCCGGTGAGGTGCAGGATGACTCGATCGAAGTCATCGACGCCCAAGGCGGCTGGATTACGCCGGGCCTGTTCCATCCCCAGACCCAGCTCGGTCTGATCGAGGTGGGCGCCGAGCCTTCCACCCATGACGACGCCGCCGATGACAGCAGCTTCACCGCTGCGATCGATGTGGCGGACGGTTTCAACCCGTCCGGCACCCATATCGACTCGGCGCGCCTTGAAGGCGTCACCCGGTTTGCCGTTCATCCCACGACCGGCTCGGCCATTCTGGCCGGACGCGGCGCGCTGGCGGATGCGACGGGGTCGGAAGACAGCCTGTTTGCAACACGCCAGTTCATGCTGGTGGACATGTCCCAGTCCGGCGGACGCACAGCGGGCGGATCACGGACGGCGGCCTGGGCCTTCCTGCGCGCCGCCATCGAGGACGCCCGCTTCTATCCGGGGCGCTTCATGTCCCATCATGAAGGCGACGCGATAGACCGGTATGACGCCGCAGCGCTTGTCAGTGCGGTGCGAGGCGAAATCCCGCTGATCATGCTGATGGACCGGGCGGCGGATATCCGTCGCGCTATCGCCTTCGCCGATCAGTATCCCGCGATCCGAGTGATCATCGCCGGCGGGGCTGAAGCGCATCTCGTGGCGGATGAACTCGCGGACGCCAGCATTCCGGTGATCTATGATCCCATGCGGAACCTGCCCGACAGCTTTGACACCCTCGCCTCCACCAATGAAGGCGCGTCGATCCTGCACGAGGCGGGCGTCCAGCTCGCATACACCACGCTGGGCTCCGACCTCTACTTCAACCCGCGGCTTCTGGCCCAGCATGCCGGCATCGCCGTCGCGCACGGGGCCGACTGGGCGGACGCCTTCCGGGCGATCACGCTGACGCCGGCCGAGATCTATGGCGTCGGCGACCGCTTTGGCGCCCTGGCGTCCGGCTATGCGGCTGATGTTGTGGTCTGGGACGGTGACCCGCTGGAAGTGATGAGCGCTCCCACCAGCGTCATCATCAATGGCGAGATCCAGAGCCTCGAAACCCGTCAGACCCGTCTACGGGACCGCTATGCGGAGATCGTGGACGAGCATCAGTACGCCTACGAGCACTGACCGCGTCCCTTAAACGTCACACACTGGCGTTTAAGTCACAGAAAAGGGCCGGCCGCGTTGACAGCGCGCGCCGGCCTTTTATGTTCGCGCCACGCAAATGCGCCGGATGAGCTGGCGCCGGTTAGCCAGGATCGACCCCGCTCCTGACCGAATAAGCGACTTCAGAGGCGCATGACGTTTGAAGACCTCGGGCTGAGCCCCGCACTCCTGTCAGCTATTGCTGACGCCGGCTACGAAAAACCCACTCCGATCCAGGAGGGCGCCATTCCGGTTGCGCTCACCGGGCGGGATGTTCTGGGCATCGCCCAGACCGGCACCGGCAAGACCGCATCCTTCACCCTGCCCATGATCGAGCGCCTCTCGCGCGGTCGCGCCCGCGCCCGCATGCCGCGCTCTCTGGTGCTGGCGCCGACCCGGGAACTGGCGGCGCAAGTGGCGGACAACGTCAAGCTCTACGCCAAGAACCACAAGCTCAACATGGCGCTGCTGATTGGCGGCGTGTCGTTTGAACCGCAGAAGAAGATTCTGGATCAGGGCGCGGACATCCTCATCGCGACGCCAGGCCGGCTTCTGGACCACTTTGAACGCGGCGGCCTCCTGCTGACCGGCGTCGAGATCCTCGTGATCGACGAAGCCGACCGCATGCTCGACATGGGCTTCATCCCCGATATCGAGCGGATCCTGAAATTGCTGCCGCCACGCCGTCAGACCCTGTTCTTCTCCGCCACCATGCCGGGAGAGATCAAGCATCTGGTGGACACCTTCCTGCGTGATCCCGAGCGGGTTGAAGTGACGCGCCCGGCTCAGACGGCTGATACGATCACCCAGTTCATCCTGCGCGTGTCCGACAATCAGGCTCGCACCAAGCGCGAAGCCCTGCGCGCCGCGATCAACCGGGACGGCGTGAAGAACGGCATCATCTTCTGCAATCGCAAGCGCGACGTGGATATTGTCGCACGCTCGCTGCAACGCCACGGCTTTTCCGCCGCTCCGATCCATGGCGATCTTGACCAGAGCCAGCGCACGAAAACCCTGGCCGAATTCAAATCCGGAGAACTGCGTCTTCTGGTCGCATCTGACGTGGCCGCCCGCGGTCTCGATATTCCGGCGGTGAGCCATGTGTTCAATGTCGATATTCCGCGCAATGCTGACGACTATGTGCACCGCATCGGCCGGACCGGCCGCGCGGGACAGAAGGGTGAAGCCGTCACGCTCGTGTCCTCAGAGGACAACAAGGCGCTCGCCAAGGTCGTCAAGCTGATCGGCAAGGAACCGGCGGAGCTGAAGCTGTCCGGCGAAGCTCCCGAGGCACCGGTTGCAGAAGCGCCCAAGGCGGAAGCCGTCGACGAGAAACCCAAATCCCGTCGCCGTTCGCGCTCCCGCGCCAAACCTGAAGCCGAGGCGCCCGCCGCTGAAGCCGCAAAAGCCGAAGCCGTCTCCGAGCGCGCCCCGGCTCCGGCCCCGGCCCAGGACAAACCCGAACGCAAGGAACGGTCGTCCCGCAATGAACGCTCCTCGCGTCAGGATCGTCGGGACCGCCATGAGCGCGATCTCAGCCCGGTCGGGTTTGGCGATCATGTGCCGGAATTTTTGCTCCGTCCCGCGCTTCCCTAGGCAAAATCGACGTCGCGTTTACCCGATCTTTTGATTCAGATGCGATAGTTCCCGCCAAGAACCGCAGAATAGCGGTCCAAGGTCAGGGGTTCGTTTTGAACGGTCGTCTACACGCAGCTGAGGGTATCGAGATCGGGCGCAAAGCGCTTGATTTGATGGCAAGTCTCGGGCTTGTGCCCACGCCTCACAACTATGCGATTTTCACCGCATATGTGTCTGATACGATACCGGAGTTGTGTTCGGTCATTCAGGGACATCTGGATCGGGATGAACCGATGTCTCCCGAGCTTCTGGAAGACCTTTACGACACCCATTTCAGTTTCAAGCGGATCCAGAGCGCCGTCCTGGACGCCGGCGGCGCGATGAGTCGCGAACTGGGCTCTGTGGTGCAGACCCTTCAGGCCGCCGAGCGCGACACCGCCGCCTATGGCGCGGAGCTGGCTGGCGCTTCAGGCCGTCTCGACAAGGTGACGGACGCCAGCGCAATCAAGCAGATGGTGGAAGGCCTCGTCGCCGCCACGGCGCGGATGCAGCGCCGTTCGCGTGATCTGGAACGCCGCCTGCAGGAAACCAGCCAGGAAGTGAACCAGCTTCGCAGCAATCTTGAAAAAGTGCGCGAAGAAGCGATGACCGACGCCCTGACCGGAGTCGCCAATCGCAAACGCTTTGACGAATCCATGCGCAAGTCACGCCGAGAGGCGGATCTGACCGGCGCGCCCTTCTCGCTCGTGCTCTGCGATATCGACCACTTCAAGCGCTTCAACGACACTTGGGGACATCAGACCGGAGACCAGATCATCCGCTTTGTCTCCGCCTGTCTGGCGCGCTACGCGTCGGACCATCATGTCGTGGCGCGCTATGGCGGCGAGGAATTCGGCATAGTCATGCCCAACACCTCCTTGCAGGATGCAACCGAAATCGCTGAAAAGATCCGACAGGTGGTCGAAAGCAAACGCCTGTTGCGCAAGTCGACCAATGAAGACCTTGGCAATATCACCGTGTCGATGGGCGTGTCGCAATTCCGACCGTCCGAGGTCGTGGAATGTCTGATCGAGCGCTGCGACGCCAATCTGTACAAGTCCAAGCAGAAAGGCCGGAACCGCGTCACGGTCGATGGGGCCGAGATGAACGGAGGCCGCGGCACGGCTGCTGCCTGACGCAACTCACAGCGCTATAAGAAAGCCCTCATCCATGGATGAGGGCTTTCTTGTTTCCCGGATTGGTCAGGCCGCTGGCGGGCGCGTCTGTTCGAAGCTGGCGCGCTGATCCCAACGCTCGGCGAATTCGCCCAGTTCAGGATAGTCGCCGCGCCAGTCGAGCTCAGGGTAGCGCAGGTCCAGATAGAACAGCGCAACTGCAACGCTGAGCGCCCCTAGATCCACAGACCGCTCATACTGGCCGCGGTCGGCGTATAGCGCGTCGAGCGTGCGGCGAATGCCCCGCTCCCACCGCTCGGACCAGTAATCCCATTGCTTGTCCGCCTCCCGTTGCATTTCGATGCGGCGGCCAATGGTCAGATCGATCAGACCGTCGGCCAGAGCCTGCTGGCGCAGCACCAGAATGCGGCTGGCGCCCCGCTTGGGAATCCAGTTCTCGTCATCCAGACTGTCGATGAACTCGCAGATCAGAGGGGAATCCATCAAGGCCGGCGCGCCTTCGCGGGTCAGGGCGGGAACCTTGCCCAGCGGATTGGCGTCCAGCAGCTCCGCCGGATCGCTGCGTGGGTCGCACTCGATCACTTCGATCTTGTGCTCCAGGCTTTTCTCGATGATCAGCGCCCGGCATTTGCGTGCATAGGGCGAGGTCGGCGACACAAAGAGTTTCACAGCACCAGTCCTCCGTCAGAACCGGCATGAGGCCGTGCGTCCCGCAGAAAGGCAAGCTTTGGTGGCAGGCTGAAGGCTAGTCCGCGACCTGCGCAGGCACGAGGGTCACACTCTCGCCGCAGCCGCAGGCATCCGTCTCATTGGGATTGCGGAAGACGAACTTGGCGTGCAGCGGAGTAACCTCATAATCGATCTGGGCGCCCAGCAGGAACAGCAAGGACTTGGCGTCCACCACGATCTCGACGCCCTGATCCTCGACCCGCTCATCGAGTGGATCGGGCTCGGCGACATAGTCCATGACGTATTCCATGCCCGCACAGCCGCCATTCTTGACGCCCACGCGCAGATAGCCGAGATCCCGGTCCGCCATGAGCTTCTTGACGCGCGTGGCGGCGGCTTCGGTCAGGGTGACGGCCTTGGGTTGTTGTCGGGCCATAATCGGCTCCTCAGAACATGTTCAGCGTCAGCTTGGCTTCGTCGGACATGCGGTCCGGCGACCAGGGCGGGTCAAAGGTCAGCGTGACATCGGCGCGGTCCACGCCCTTGACGGTCTCACAAGCGTCCCGGACCCAGCCGGGCATCTCGCCCGCCACCGGACAGCCCGGGGCCGTCAGGGTCATCTCGACCTTCAGGACATGATCCGGCTCAAGATCAACCTGATAGATCAGGCCGAGCTCATAAATGTCGACCGGAATTTCCGGATCAAACACCGTCTTGAGCGCTTCAATCACATCGCGGGTGATCCGCTCGATCTCTTCCTGCGGAATGTCGAGCTCCTGCTTGGCGTCTGCCTCAACCTCGGGGACCGAGACGGTCGCACCCGCTTCAGCCGGCTTGTCTTCGGTCATGGACGGGGCGGCGCCCAGATCCAGCACGTCACGTGCATCGGCCTTGTGTTCAGTATCCATGCTCATCATGCCCTCTAGATGAGAAAGCTCTTGGCTTTTCGCAATGCTTCAAGCGCCGCGTCCACATCCGCCTCGTTATTGTAGGCGGCGAAGCTGGCGCGCACCGTTCCAACCACGCCGAAGCGCTGCATCAGAGGATGGGCGCAATGATGCCCGGCCCGCACAGCGACGCCATACTTGTCCATGAGTTGCGCCAGATCATGCGGATGCGCGCCCTCCAGACTGAAGGAGGTGATGGCGCCCTTGTCCTGGGTCCGACCAAGAAGCGTTACGCCCTCAAAGTCCGCCAGACCGGCCTCGAACCGGTCCATCAGCTGACGCTCATGCTCCATCAGTGCGATGCGGTCGAGGCTCGTGAGCCAGTCAAGCGCGGCGCCCAGACCGATCACCTCGGCGATCACGGGTGTTCCGGCCTCGAACTTGTGCGGTACGTCGGCATAGACCACGCCGTCCTCGCGCACTTCCGCAATCATCTCGCCGCCGCCCTGATAGGGCCGCAAGCGATCCAACCAGTCACCCGACGCATAGAGCGCCCCGACGCCGTTGGGCCCATACAGCTTGTGCCCCGTGACCACGTAGAAGTCACAGCCAAGCGCCTGCACATCGACCGGCATGTGTACCGCGCCCTGGGAGCCATCCACCAGCACCGCCGCGCCAACCGCGTGCGCCTTCTCCACTATGGCTTCGATCGGAGACACCGTGCCCATGACGTTGGACATGTGGGTGATGGCGACCATCTTCGTGCGCTCGGTCAGCAGGCTCTCGAACGCCGCCATGTCGAGCGCGCCGTCATCGGTCACCGGCGCCCATTTGAGCACCACGCCCTTGCGTTCACGCAGGAAATGCCAGGGGACGATGTTGGAGTGATGCTCCATCTGGCTGACGATGATCTCGTCGCCCTCTTTGAGCGTCGCGCCAAAGCTGTCGGCCACAAGGTTGATGGCCTCGGTGGCGCCGCGTGTGAACACGATCTGGTCCGGCGATGCGGCGCCCAGAAAGCGCGCCAGCTTGCCCCGGCTCGCCTCGAACGCCTCAGTGGCCTCATTGGCGAGGGTATGCAGACCCCGGTGCACGTTGGCGTAAGAGTGACGCCAGACATTCCCCACCCCTTCAATCACGGCTTCCGGCTTCTGGGCCGAGGCCGCGCTGTCGAGATAGACGAGCGGCTTGCCATTCACTTCACGCGTCAGGATCGGAAACTGACGGCGCACCGCCATTACGTCCAGCCCGGCCACAGGTTTCAGCTCTGCGGTCATCACAACGCCTCCAGCCCGACCATAAGACGCGCCAGCAGGCGCTCACGGTCATCCTCATCGCGAATGCGCTCGATCGGTTCCGCCAGGAAGCTCTGTGTCAGAAGAGCCCGCGCCTTGCTCTCGGGCAAGCCGCGCTGACGCATGTAGAACAGGGCGTCCTCATCCAGAGCGCCAAAGGCGTTGCCATGAGCGCAGACCACATCATCGGCGTAAATCTCAAGCTCGGGCTTGGCGTCGATCTCGGCCTTGTCATCCAGCAAAAGGCCGCGATGCTGCATCTGGGCATCGGTCTTCTGCGCCGCCTGCTCCACATGGATCTTGCCCTGGAAGACGCCTTTTGCGCCCCTGGCCGCCGCGCCCTTGAACAGCTCCTTGGTCACCCCGTTCGGGCCCTCATGGCGCACAAGCGAGGTCTGATCGAGATGCAGGCCCTCATCGAGCACATAGGCGCCATCAAGCTGCAGCTCGGCGCCCTCGCCGGCATGGCTGACATGGGTTTCAAGCCGGGCGAGTTTTGCGCCGAAACCGAGCGTCGTCTGGTTGAGCTTGGCGCCCGGCGCCAGATCAATCAGGCTCGTCACGACCAGCGCCGCATCCGGGGACGCATGCTGCTCTATCACACGATCCAGCTCGGCGCCCGGCATCACGACGATAACCAGCGTCAGATTGGCGAAGCCGTCCGGTTCCACCGCATAGCTTTCAACGAGCTCGGCCTTCACGCCTTCAGGCACTAGCACCAGAACCTGCTGGTTGGAGACGCCCGAACTGGCTTCAATGCCAAGCTCAAGACGTTCACCGTCTTCCAGCGTGTAGACCTGAATATCCTCGCCAAGTGCAGAAGCGAGGCGCGGCATGAGAAGGCTCGGCTCCTCGTCCTGTTCAGCCCAGGCGTCAGGCTCACGTGAGATTGTGAAGGTCAGGACGCCCGGCTCGGCGGGCAGCTTGCCCACCACCGTGCGCAGATCGGTCCATTTCCATTCTTCCACCCGGCGATGCGGCAAGCCGTGTTCGGAGAGGACGGCGCGCAGGGGCGCGTCCTGCGGCAGCTGATCGATCAGCGCCGTTTCCATGTCCGTAAGTTTGAGCGCAACCGTCATTACGCCGCCTCGCCTGCGTATTTGTCATAGCCCTCTTTTTCGAGCTTGTGCGCCAGCTCGGGCCCGCCGGTTTCCTGAATGCGGCCCGCCGCCATGACATGAACCACGTCCGGCTTGAGGTAATCGAGCAGCCGCTGATAATGGGTGATCACCAGCATGCCGCGCTCTTCATTGCGCAGGGCGTTCACGCCTTCTGCGACAACCTTCAGAGCGTCGATGTCGAGCCCGGAATCGGTCTCATCGAGGATCAGGAATTTGGGCTGCAGCATCAGCGCCTGGAAAATCTCCATGCGCTTCTTCTCACCGCCGGAGAACCCAACATTCACCGGGCGCTTGAGCATGTCATTGCTGATGCCGAGCTGAGCCGCAGCTTCGCGCGCCAGCTTCATGAAGGCGGGCGCCGGGACTTCGTCCTCGCCGCGCAGGCGCTTCTGGGCGTTCAGCGCTTCCTTGATGAAGGTCAGGGTCGGAACGCCGGGAATTTCAACCGGATACTGGAAGGACAGGAAAACGCCCGCCGCGGCGCGCTCTTCGGGCTCCATCTCGGCGAGGTCCTGACCGTCAAAGCTCATCGAGCCGCCGGTGATCTCGTAACCGTCCCGACCCGAGAGCACATAGGACAGCGTGGACTTGCCGCAGCCATTGGGCCCCATGATCGCGTGCACCTCGCCCGCGGGGACTTTCAGGCTCACGCCCTTGAGGATCTGGCGGCCGTCGCCGTCTTCCGCATCAACGCGCGCTTGCAGGTTCTCAATCACCAACATGGTCGTCTTCCTTATCGTCGCGCCGGCGCATGAGAGGGAGGCCGGCTCGAACCCTTTATCGTTTCAGGCGCAGCGCCCGAAGGCGCGCGCCCCGTCTTCATCCTAAAGCTCCGCCTCGCAGCCGTTCAGCAACAGGTCGGCGTCATGGCTTGAGGCTTCAAAGGCCGGACCTTGCGTCAGCACGCAGGCGGCGTCGGCGTAATCGGCATCAAGTTGATAGACGAGCACCAGCCCGTCCTCGGTGAGCACATGGGTTGTGTAGCTGTACTGAACCGCAGAGCCGCGCGAGGAGATGCCGATAAGGCCGGTCTGAACATCCGGCGTCAGGTCAAACCCGCTCACCTCGCCTGCAGGCTCGAAGCGCGCGTCGCTGACCTGCTGCCAGATGCGATAGACCGTGTTCACATTGCCGGTGAAGTCCGGAATGATCAGTTCGAGATCGCCATCCTGATCGAGATCTTCAAGCGACGGTCCGGACACGGCGTTGCCATGCTCTTCACCGAACCGCTGCAGCTCCGCGCCGTCTTCCAGCGCCAAAAGGCGGAATTCATACCCGCCGTCGGTCGCGGAATATATCAGACCCTTCGTATCGCTCACGGCTTCCACGCAGCCTTCCGCCAGTCCGTCGCCACACATGGCGAGACGGGCAGAGTGTGCAGGCGCGTCAGCTTCCGATGACGATGACGGCTGGGAGCACGCACCCAGAAGCGTCAGGCTGACAACACCGAGGGCAGACCAATACACGTTCATCACCCCACGCTCCCCTCGAGCGAGACTTTCAGGAGCGCCTGGGCTTCCACGGCGAATTCCATGGGCAGTTCCTGCAGCACTTCGCGGCAGAAGCCATTCACCAGCAGCGCCACGGCGCTTTCCTCATCGAGGCCGCGCTGGCGGGCGTAGAAGAGCTGTTCTTCGGAGAGCTTGGAGGTGGTCGCCTCATGCTCCAGCGTCGCCCTGGGCGTCTTGCACTCGATGTAGGGCACGGTGTGCGCGCCGCAGGTATCACCGATCAGCAGGCTGTCGCACTGGGTGAAGTTGCGTGCGCCCTCGGCCTTGCCATGCACGGAGACCAGCCCGCGATAGGTCTGGTCGGACTTGCCCGCCGAGATGCCCTTGGAAATGATCCGCGACTTCGTATTGCGGCCCAGATGGATCATCTTGGTGCCGGTGTCGGCCTGCTGCCGGCCGTTGGTCACAGCGATCGAATAGAACTCGCCCTGGCTGTTATCGCCCTTGAGCACGCAGGACGGGTATTTCCAGGTGATTGCGGACCCGGTCTCGACCTGGGTCCAGCTCACCTTGGAATTCCGGCCCCGGCAATCGGCGCGCTTGGTGACGAAGTTATAGACCCCGCCCTTGCCGTCCGCGTCGCCCGGCCACCAGTTCTGAACGGTGGAGTATTTGATCTCGGCGTCGTCAAGCGCCACCAGCTCCACCACGGCGGCGTGCAGCTGGTTCTCGTCGCGCATGGGTGCGGTGCAGCCCTCGAGATAGGACACATAGGCGCCCTCATCCGCGACGATCAGCGTGCGTTCGAACTGGCCCGTGCCCTCGGCGTTGATCCGGAAATAGGTCGATAGTTCCATCGGGCAGCGCACGCCCTTGGGCACATAGACGAACGAGCCGTCCGAGAAGACCGCGCTGTTGAGCGTGGCGAAGAAGTTGTCCGTCATCGGCACGACCGAGCCGAGATATTTCTTGATCAGCTCGGGATGCTCGTGAACCGCTTCTGAGATCGGCATGAAGATCACGCCGGCCTTCTTGAGCTCCTCCTTGAAGGTCGTCGCCACCGACACGGAGTCAAAGACTGCGTCCACCGCCACCTTGCGCTGGGAGCCCTCATTACGCGCTTCAGCCGCGCTCGCCTCGGCGCCTTCAACACCCAGGAGAACCTCGGCCTCTTTCAGCGGGATGCCGAGCTTCTTGTAGGTGTCGAGCAGCTCCTGAGGAACTTCATCCAAGCTCTTGTATTTCGCAGCATCTTTCGGGGCGGCGTAATAATACGCGTCCTGATAGTCGATGGGCGGATAGCCGACCTTGGCCCAGTCGGGCTCCTTCATCTGGGTCCAGCGCTTGAACGCTTCCAGACGCCATTCGAGCAGCCATTCCGGCTCGCCCTTCTTCGCCGAGATGAAGCGCACGGTGTCTTCGCTCAGACCCTTGGGCGCGCGCTCTTGCTCGATCTCGGTGGTGAAGCCGTATTTGTACTTGTCAGACTCAAGCTGACGTACGTCTTCAATGGTTTCCTTGACCGCAGGCATAAGCCGCTTCCTTCTTCAGTCTCAAACCGCCGCGCGGGGGCGCAAGCGGGCATATTCATTCAGCCAGGCGTTCGCGAACGCCTCGATATCGTCCCGGGTCGTCGTCCAGCCCAGCGAAATGCGCAGCGCGCTTTCCGCATCGGCGGCAGACGCGCCCATGGCTTCGAGCACCTTGGATTTGCGCACTTTGCCTGAGGAGCAGGCCGATCCGGCGCTGACGGCAAAACCATTGAGATCAAGCGCGATCACCTGAATCTCGCTCGGCCAGCCCGGCGCAGACAGACACAAGGTGTTGTCCAACCGCTCCGTGTCTTCGCCCCAGATTGTAATTTCGGGTGCGCCCGCTTTCAGTCGTGCTTGCAATTCGTCTCGCAAAGCCCTGATTTGGCTCAACTCTTCCGCGCCGCCAGCAACAGCTGCCGCGGCGCCAAATCCGGCGATACCGGCGACATTCTCGGTGCCCGCACGGCGGTTCTTTTCCTGTCCGCCGCCGATCAGTTGCGGCGCCACACCCGCTTCACACGCCACCGCCAGAGCGCCCACGCCTTGGGGTCCGCCGAGCTTATGGGAGGAGAAAGCGGCGAAATGAGCGAACGATCCGGCGAAATCAAACCCGGCCTTGCCCAGCATCTGAACCGCGTCGATGTGATAGAGATGACCCGCTTCGCGGATCATGCGCCCGGCCTCGGCATAGGGCTGGATCACGCCGGTTTCGTTATTGGCCGCCATCAGCGCGAACAGGATCGGGGTTTCGCCTTCGGTTTCAGTGCGTTGAAGGCGATCCTTGAGCCAGTCTATGTCTGCCTGCCCCGTCTTCAGAACCGGCCAGATTTCGCAAGGAACGCCCAGCGCCTGTGCGGCAGCGCCGACGGCGTCGTGCTCAATCGCCGAAACGATCACACGGGTCGCGCCCGCCGCGATCCCGGCCCTGAGACCCAGATTGTTCGCTTCCGTGCCGCCCGAGGTGAAGACGAGGTCTTCCGCCCGTGCGCAGATCTTTTTCGCGATCACGCCGCGCGCCGTCTCGATCCGGGCGCGCGCCGACCGCCCCGGCCCATGGACCGAGGACGGATTGCCCACAGCTTCCAGCGCCGCCATCACGGCGTCGCGGGCTTCAGGCCGGACCGGAGCGGTCGCATTATGGTCGAGATAGACCGTCACTCCGCCGCCGCCTCCAGCGCTGCATCCGGCGCCCGACGTCGCATGGACATGCCCATGACGCGGCGCTCCAGCACGTCTTCCAGCGTCACGTCATTGAGGAAGAGATGGATATGGCGGCTCAACTCATCCCACAGATCATGGGTGATGCAGCGGCGCCCGCTTTCCAGGCATCCTGTCGCCTTGCCCTGGCAACGCGTTACGTCGACCGGCTCTTCAACCGCCAGCATGATGTCCGCGATGCGGGTTTCCCCCAGAGGACGCGCCAGCTTGTACCCGCCGCCCGGACCGCGCACGGATTTGACGACGCCTGCACGGCGCAGCTTTGCGAACAATTGTTCGAGATAGGAGAGAGAGATTTCCTGACGCGAGGCGATATCGCCCAGCGGTACGGGCTTCTCGAGGCTGGCCTGGGCGAGATCGACCATGGCCATCACTGCGTAACGCCCCTTGGTGCTCAGCTTCATGACATTATCCTTGGCTAACCCGAACAAATAAGCGCGGCGCGCTCGCATTATGCGGCCCGGCTGTGCTATGAGGCCGACCCGTTTGTCTCACATCTGTCGCGCTACAGGGAGCTAATATCCCAAGCGCGAGAGTCAAGTATTAGGACTTGGTTTTCCCATACCCCTTGCACCACCTGGAAATCAATTCCTGAGTGCAGAGCTAGGGAAATTGCAGCAGGACCCGTAATCCTTCCATGCCCGACGTTATCATTCCCGGCCCTGCCGGCCGCCTTGAAGGCAAATACAGCCCGTCCAAGACCCCTGGCGCGCCCGTTGCGCTGATCCTGCATGCGCACCCGCGCGGCGGCGGTCACATGGACACGCCGGTCACGACCATGATGTACGACGAGTTCAAGGCGCGCGGCTTTTCCGTGCTGCGGTTCAACTTCCGCGGCGTGGGACGCAGCCAGGGCACGTATGATCAGGGTCTGGGCGAGCTCTCTGATGCGGCGACCGCGCTCGACTGGGCGCAGGCGCACAACCCGAACGCCTCCTATTGCTGGGTGGCCGGGCATTCCTTCGGCGCCTGGATCGCCATGCAGCTCTTGATGCGCCGCCCCGAGATCGCAGGCTTCATCTCGGTGTCTCCGCCCACCAACATGTATGATTTCAGCTTCCTCGCGCCCTGCCCGGCCTCTGGCCTGATCGCGCACGGGGAATCGGACGCCATCGTGCCGCACGATGAAATGGAGCGCGCCATGAGCAAGGTGCGCACCCAGAAGGGCATCGTGATCACCCACGACATCATCAAGGGCGCCGGTCATTTGTTCACCGACCACCTGGATCCGCTCGAAGCGTCGGTTAAAGGCTATCTCGACAAACGCTTGCCTGAAGTGGAAGTCGAACGCTCTGAAATGGCGAGCACCGGCAAACGCTAGAACCGCCTCTGAACGATATGAAAAGCCCCGGTCAGCTGGCCGGGGCTTTTTCTATGAAGGATGAGCGATCCGGCCACCCGTTTGCGGCTGATCGACACCCGTCGTTCCCGGAAAACTTAGCGGCAGGCCGCGCTGCGTGCGTGCGGCGAGAACGGCGAAGGCTTCCGCCTCGATCAGATCCCCACGCCAGCCCACCGCTTCGGCGCTGCACACCGAAATGCCTGTCGCCGCGCTGATCCGGCGCAGGAGGTCGGCATTCTTGCGGCCGCCGCCGCAGACGATCAGGCGGCGGGGCCGTTCACTGCAGGCCTTGAGCCCCAGCGCGATGGACTCTGCGGTGAATTGTGACAGCGTCGCCGCTCCATCCTCCACGCCGAGATTGCGCGCCGCGTCGAGGGAGAAATCCCAGCGATCAAGTGATTTGGGGCCCTCGAGCGCAAAATGCGGATGCGCCAGCAATTCCGCCAGCCCCGCCTCCAATACCCGCCCTTGGGACGCCAACGCGCCGTCGCGGTCCATGGGAGCGCCAGTGCGGTCCTCCACCCAGGCGTCGATCAGGCCATTGCCGGGGCCGGTGTCAAAAGCGTCGAGCGCGCCATCCGACCGGAGCAGCGTCAGATTGGCCACGCCGCCAATATTCAGAACGCCCAGAGGCTGTTCCAGCCCGGCCCAGCGCGCCAGCACCTGGTGATAGATCGGCGCCAGCGGCGCGCCCTGACCGCCCGCCGCCATGTCCGCGGTGCGGAAATCATAGGCGACCGGGACGCCCAGCCGGTCCGCCAGGGCCTGTCCATCCCCCAGCTGGCGGGTCTGACCGTCGCGCCCGTCCTTGGGAGGGTGGTGCACCACGGTCTGACCGTGAAAACCCACGAGTTCAATATCGGCGACGGCGATGCCCGCCATCACGGCGACGCGCTCCACCGCCCGTGCGTGAGTGGCGGTCAGAACGCGCTCGGCCTCGCGGAAGATCGCAGGCTCATCACCGTCGAACCGCCAGACCAGAGCTGCGTCCACAGCCGCTTTCAGAACCGCGCGTTCATCTGGCTCGAACGGCGTTTCGCACCCGGGACCGAAGCGGGCGATCGTTTCTCCGTCCGTCTCGAGCAAGGCTGCATCCACGCCATCCAGAGAGGTGCCGCTCATGAGTCCGATCGCGATCATGGAGCATCCTCCTGTGGTTCCGGTTCGGCTTCGGGTGGGGTGTCAGGCTCCGGTGTCGTCGCACCGTCCGCCTGGCGCGATTGAGCGGCTTGCGCCTGTTCAGCACGGCGTTCCGCTTCCAGCGCGTCCAGTTCGCGTTCGGCCGAAGTGCCCTCAAAAATCCTGCGAAACACGCCCGGCGCCAGCGCAGACAGCGGGTTCGCGGTCACGCGGGTCTCACTGAAGGGGCCGCTCACCGAGAAAGTGACGCCAATGACCCCCTCGCCCTGACGCGATGTGAACAGCTCCCCCAGAACCGGCACCGAGCCCAGAATGGAATTGACGCCATAGGACGGCAGCAGCGTCCCGTTGACCGTCAGACGCTCGTCACTGAAATCGACTAGCCCGTTCCAGGTCGCGCCAAGCGATGGGCCTGCAACGCGCGCCTCACGCATTTCGAGAATGCCGTCCTGCCAGACAAACTGGCTTTCCAGTCGTTCAAAGCCGATGCCCTGGCCGCTGAGAAGCCCTCCCAGGCCTTCGAGCGAGCCAGCTGCAAGAATGCGGGCCAGAAGCGGCATGCGGTTGAGGGTGAAACCATCCACCTCGATCTCACCGCTGACGCCTCCCGGCTGCCCGAGCGGGGGAGCGGCGCCATTCAGCCTCAGGGCGCCGCCCGAGATATTGTCGAAACCTGCGAAGGCGCTCAGAAGAAGCCCGGCATCCGGACCCAGCGCGCTCAGGCGACGCACGCTCGTCTCTTCTTCCGGCTCAAATCGGACAATGACCGGTCCGCCGTCAGCATCCGCCTCCAGCACGAAACGCGCAACGCCTTCCGGGCGCGCGTTCAGGGTCAGGCCGACATTGCTGAATGACTGGTCGCGCACCAGGACGCGGTCCAGAACGCCTTCGAAGTTGACCGCGGCGGCCAGGTCCCCGCCGCCTGAGGGCGCCGCCATGCCGAACAGGTCCCGCGCATCCAGAAAGGCGCCGCGCACAGCGATGTCCAGCACGCCTTCGGGGCCGTCAGGCCGGGAAATCTCGGCGCTGAGGTCCATGCGCCCATCGATGAAGACGCGAGAGGCCTCAGCCGCCAGCAAGCGCCCATCCACCGCCATCTCGGCGCTGGTGTCGAGCCCCACGCCCTCTGCGTTGAGCTGCAGCCGGTCGAGCTGGATTGCGCCCTCGCTGGAAATGTTGGCGGCCAGTGAGGCCGTGGCCGGCTCACCGGCCGCCTTGTCCCAGAGATTGGCGGGGAGCGCGATCGCAGCGTTCTGAAGATCGAGATCAAGACTTACATCGGAGAAGTCCATGCCCCGGCCGTTCAGCACGGCTTCCACGCCGACCGCCCCGTCCATGAAGCGCCGCAAGGGCAGGCCGATCTGATCGAGCTCCCGCGCCGTCATTGTCGAGGTTACACGCACCTGGGTGGGCTTGGCCGCTTCGCCCAATCCGAAGGTTTCCGTCCAGACGATATGGGCATCGGCTGAAGCGATGCGGGCGTCGCCTTCGGCGTTCAGTCCCTCGGGCGTCACGGAAATGGAGACGACGCCGTTTGACAAGTCCACTCCGGGCGGTCCGGCAGGACCGGAGACATCCTCGAAGCGACCGGAGAACTCAAAGCCCAGATCCTCCGCAGGCACGGTCCGCAGCATGGGGCGGCGGATCTCGAAGCTCAGCTCCCCCTGCCCGCCGAACGCTTGTGGATCGAAGCCGTATTCGCTGGCGAGATTAAGGGGCGGCTCGCTGACCAGCATGAGCACGTCGGCCACATCGCCCCGACCGGCGCCGCCGAAGCGGGCGATCGCGCCCTTGGGATTCAGACGCGGTATGTCGACATAGATACGCGTCGCTTCAATTGCGCCGATGGCGCCGCCGTAGCCCTCCAGCGACAGTGAATTGCCGCGCAGAACCGCATCGCCGGACAACCCCAGCAATGGGGTCATGGTGCTCATATAGCGGACGTCGGCATCTGTGAAACTGAAGCTGAGCGTCAGATCCTCATCCGCGATGGTTTTCGCGGCCAGCGCCTCCGCTCTGAGATTGATATCCAGCGTCGCGCCGGTCACGCGTCCGTCCAGGATGCTGTCGCGCACCCAGTCCCGGGCGCCCAGCGCGAAATCGACGGGCCAATGATTGAGCACATCGCGTTTGGTCAGCGTGCCTTGCACCGGTCCATTGAGCTTGAGTGTCGGAAGCAGGCCCGCAGACGTATCCTCCAGGGCGAGGGAGCCTGAGAACTCTGCGGCGGCGGCCGGCAGGACAGCGTTCAGCTCATCAAAACGGATCTGTCGTTGATCAATGTCCAGCCCGCCGGCAAGCGCAACCGACCGCCATTGCAGGGGTTCGGGAAAGACACCGCTCAAATCAAGACGCCCCTGCCCGGCGTTCAGTTCATAAAGGGCCCGCGCCGGTATGGCGTCGTCATAGGCGGTGAAGTCATGCAGGGCCCCGTTCAGAGACAGGGTCAGCAGATCTGAATCCACGCTCAGCTCATGCAGGTCCAGACGGCCCGCCTCCACATCAAGCGAAGCGTCGATGCGCGCCGCCCGGATATCGGTCTGACGGCCTGCCGACCGGATCACGCCGGTATCCGCCTCCATCTGGAGACTCGCCTGGCGCAGTCCGGCCTCACGTGAGGCGTCAAAGACCAGATGCATGTCAAAAGGCGCGTCCAGCGCCGAGAGCCCGGTAAAGGGGCCCTGAAGCGGCGCAGCGGCGGCCGGAACGAGGTCCGTGAGCGCTGCGTCGACAAAGACGCTTTCCAGCGACCGGCCTGACTGGACGTCCAGCGTGATGGGGGCGAGCCCCGCGGAGGTCACAAGCGCGCCTTCCGCGCGCAGGGAGAGCGCCCCGTCACTGAGCTCGAGCGCACCGCCCATTCCGGTGAAAAGCCCGGTCCAGTCGTGATACTCGTCTCTCACCTGCAAGCTGACATTGGAGACATCCACGCGCAAAAGCCGGGCGAAGACCCGACTTGCCCGATCCATGTTGAAGTCAGGCGCGGCGTCCTCGGACTCCTGAGCGGCTCCGAACCGGTCCTCCAGGGCGCCCAGACCGCCGGTAAGACGCCCGAGCTCATCGCGGTAGAGCCAGAGGGTGCCTCCCCGCGCTTCCAGACTGACCGGCGCGACACGTCCGGCCAGCAGCAGGTCAAGGGCGACGCCGGCTTCAATCCGCTCCGAGGCGATGATGGTATCCCCGTCAGCGCGGGAAATGCTCACATCGCGCGCTGTGACCACAAGCGCGGCGTAGGCGGGATCGAAGCTGAGCTCGAGATCGCCGATGGCGGCGGCGTCGCCCTTCACCGCCTCGAGCAGGATCTCGGTGACGGCCGGACGGATCATTTCCGCATTCACGGGCCCTTCCGCCAGCCGCCAGAGCGCCGCCCCGAAAGCCACCACAGCCAGAGCCAGAAGCGCTGCAATCGCTTCAAGCAGGTAGAGAAGTGACAGGCGGGCGATACGGCGCATATGAACTCAAAGTCGGGTCGCGACTGGACGCGGCGGTACGAAATGACAATCTTCCGCACCAATGGTTCGGAAATCATCAAGGATGACACTCATGAGCGAGCTCAAGCCCGGCGACAAGGCCCCTGACTTCACGCTTCCTGCAGATGGCGGTCGCCAGATCTCATTACGGGAGCTGCAAGGCAAATCGGTCGTCCTGTATTTCTATCCCAAGGACGACACCCCGGGCTGCACGACAGAGGCGATCGGTTTCTCCGAGGCGATTGACGATTTTGAGGCCGCTGGCGCTGTGGTTATCGGCGTGTCCAAGGACAGCGTAGCCAAACATGACAAGTTTCGCGACAAGCATGAGCTGAAAGTGGTCCTGGCGTCTGACGAGGCGGGCGATACGGTCGAAGCCTATGGCGCCTGGGTCGAGAAAAACATGTATGGCCGCACCTATATGGGTATTGAACGCTGCACCTATCTGATCGGCCCCGACGGCGTGATCCGGCAGGTCTGGCGCAAGGTGAAGGTCAAGGGCCATGTGGACTCCGTGCTCGAGGCCGTGAAGGCCTCCTGATGACCCGTGAGGCCCCGACCTACGTGATGGAGATGGCGGCCCGCGTAGTCGCGACCGCCGACCCGTCCGAAAAGGTGCGCCTGGCGCACGAAACTGCGCACGCCTGGAGCTCAGGACAGCTTGACGCTCCACGGTCGGGAGCGGCGTCCTGCGCGCCGGATGCGCCAGGCCGCCCCCCTCGTCCTGAACTCAAGCCGCCGGCTCAGGTTCCCCGACGCAGATTGGGCAATCCCGCCGGTCGCTTCGCGCTGATGCACGCCGTCGCCCATATCGAGTTCAACGCTATCGATCTGCATTTCGACATGGTCGCCCGGTTCGCCGGAGACGCCCGCATTGCCGACGCGCAACGTCACGGTTTTGTCTCGGACTGGATCAGCGTTGGGGATGACGAGGCGAGACACTTCACGCTGGTGCGCAGGCGATTGCAGGAGATGGGCGGTGATTACGGCGATCTGCCCGCCCATGACGGACTGTGGGAGGCCGCCAGCAACACTTCAGGCGATCTGGCCGCCCGACTTGCAGTCGCGCCCATGGTGCTCGAAGCGCGCGGTCTCGACGTCACTCCGATGATGATCGAGAAACTCGACTCGGTCGGGGATGAGGCGAGCGTGGCCATCCTCCGGATCATCTATGAGGAGGAAGTCGGACATGTCGCCGCAGGCTCGCGATGGTTCGAACATGTGTGCCGCGATGAGACGGATAGCGCCGAACACTGCTTTCATCGCCTTGTCTCGACATACTTCCGTGGACCGTTGAAGCGCCCCTTCAATGCACCGGCGCGCTCCGCCGCAGGCCTGCCCGGATGCTTCTATGAGCCCTTGGCGGAAGCCCTGTCCTGAAACCAGCGCTTGCAAGACGCGCCGACGCACGAGACATATTTCATAACAATCCATGGGAGCCGGTACGCGGCTTGCAACGGATCAGTTGATAAACGATGCGTTATCATGCGAGATAGCGCATCGAGGGGCGAGGATAGCGAGGCGACGCAGTCGGATGGTGAAACGACTACTGGCCGGACCTTGGGAGCAGATCAAACAGCGCTTCCCGGATCGGCAGATCTATCACCGGACCGAAGGTCAGGTGAGATACTTCGCTATCACTACCGAGATGCAGCTCTCGGCGATCGGCGGCGTATGCCTGCTGGCTGTCTGGCTGTCTCTGACTACGGTCGGCATGCTGCTGGACGGTCGCGCCGACCAGCGCGCCAAACAGCAATTCGCCCAGATCGAAGCGGAATACCGAAACGAGGTTGATGAGGCGCGTGCGGCTGAAGCCGCCGCCATCGCCTACATGGAATCGCGCACCGACGCCTTTGACCGCACGGCGGGCGAGTTCCAGATGCGCCATGACACGCTGCGCCGTCTGCTCGATTTTGCGGACGATCTGTCCGTGGGCGAGGAGCGCGAGAGCCCCAGCCTTGATGAAGGCCGTATCCTGATGGCCGCCTCGCCAGCGGATCCCGATCCGCGTCAGGCGCTGCTTGACCCGGTTGGTGAAGAAGCTTTTGACGGCCTCGCGGAAGAACGCGTCGCCGCTCTGCTCGCAGATCAGGAATCCGCTCTGGCCGAGGCCGAGAACGCTGCCGAACGCCGTCTCGAAAATCTGCGCGCTGTCCTGCGCCTTACCGGCATGCGCGTGGACGAAGCCATGCAGGAAGGTCCGTTGGAAAACGAGGATGGCGGCACGGGCGGCCCGCTGATCAGTCTCGATCAGGCGCCATTGTTCAGCGACGCTCTCAATCTCGAGGACCCGTTCAATGCCCGCGTCGCCCGCATCGCCAACCGGCTTGTGGAAAGCGAGCAGGTCGAAGCTTTGCTGAACGCGACGCCGCTCGGCTTGCCAATTGATGGCCCGTTTCGTGAGACATCGCGTTATGGCGCGCGAATTGACCCGTTCACGCGTCGTCTGGCCATGCATGCGGGCAAGGACTTCGCGGCGTTCCGAAACGCACCGATTGTGGCGCCTGCGCCGGGTCGGGTCGTTTACGCGGGCTGGCGGGCCGGGTATGGTCGGACCGTCGAAGTGGATCACGGATACGGGTTCCGCACGCGATATGGCCACCTTCACTCCATCGACGTGCGCCGCGGCGATGATGTGGAGCTGGGACAAAGACTGGGGGGGATGGGGTCGACCGGTCGTTCAACTGGGACGCACCTCCACTATGAAATCTGGTTCCGCGGCGAACACATTGACCCCGAAGACTACATAAGAGCCGGACGCTATGTTCACTAAAAAAGATACGCCCCCGAGCGACAACTCAGCAGCCGCCGCCGCTCCTGCTCCGACCAAGAGGTCCGCCATGAAAGCCAAAGCCCCCTCCATCCTGAGCGCTGATCTGAAGATCACCGGCTCCATCGTCTCTGATGGCGAAGTGCAGCTGGACGGCACCGTTGAAGGCGATGTGCGCGCCACCGACCTCACCATTGGCGAGGAAGCCTCGATCAAGGGCGAAGTGATCGCCGAGAATGTGGTCATCCGTGGCCGCGTGAACGGATCCGTTCGCGCCCGTCAGGTGCAGCTCTCTTCCACCGCCCGCGTGGAAGGCGACGTCATTCACGCCACCCTGGCAATCGAGAGCGGCGCGTATTTCGACGGCCTGTGCAAACGCTCCTCCGACCCGCTGTCTGATGTGAAGGCGCCGCCTGCCAGCGCCAAGCCGGCTGCGCAACCCGCCAGCTCGAGCAGCAGCTCCACGGCGTCCTCCACCACTCCGCCTCCCGCGACGGCAGCCAGCGCCGACAAGGCCGTGGCCAACGATCCGTTCACGTCGAAGTCCTGAGACTGCAGAGGCTTCTGATGAGAAAAGGGCCGGTGCTGAGCACCGGCCCTTTTGCGTTCAGGCATGCCTGAGGGCTAGTCCTCTTCGGTCTTTCCGACGCGCTGCGCCAACGCAGCGGCCATGAAGTCGTCCAGATCCCCGTCGAGCACCCCTTGGGTGTCCGAGGTCTCCACCTGCGTGCGCAGATCCTTGACCATCTGATAGGGCTGCAGGACGTAGGAGCGGATCTGATGGCCCCATCCGATATCGGTCTTGGACTCCGCATCCGCCTGGGCGGCTTCCTCGCGTTTCTGCAATTCGAGCTCATACAGGCGCGCGCGCAACATGGTCCAGGCGTTCGCCCGGTTCTTGTGCTGGGAGCGATCGGTCTGACACGCGACCACAATGCCTGTGGGTTCGTGGGTCAGGCGCACGGCGGAGTCCGTCTTGTTAATGTGCTGCCCGCCCGCGCCCGAAGCCCGGTAGGTGTCCACACGCACATCCTTGTCCTCGATCTCGATCTCGATGGTGTCGTCCACCAGCGGATAGGTCCAGACAGACGCAAAGCTGGTATGGCGGCGGCCCGAGCTGTCATAAGGCGAGATGCGTACCAGACGGTGCACCCCGGCCTCGGTCTTCAGCCAGCCATACGCCTTCTCGCCTTTCACCAGGATGGTGATGGATTTCAGGCCGGCCTCCTCGCCCGCCTGCGCCTCGATCACCTCGACCTTGAAACCGGACTTCTCCGCCCATCGGGTGTACATGCGCGCCAGCATGGAGGCCCAGTCCTGCGCCTCGGTGCCGCCGGCGCCGGGGTGAATCTCGAGATAGCTGTCATTGCCGTCCGCTTCACCCGACAACAGAGCTTGCAGTTCGGCCTTGCCCGCCCGCGCGCGGAGCGCTTTCAGCGCTTCGGTCGCGTCCTGATAAAGGTCGTCATCGCCCTCCATCTCGGCCATCTCGGCAAGCTCGAGCGTGTCGGTGAGATCGGCGTCGATCTCCTGAACCTCGGTCATCGACTGATCGAGGCGATTGCGTTCGCGCATCAGCGCCTGTGCTTCAGTCGGGCGGTCCCAGAGTGTGGGGTCTTCCGCCCTGGCGTTCAGTTCATCCAGTCTTTTCTCAGCCGTAGGCCAGTCAAAGACGCCTCCGTAGCAAGGCGGTGGACTGTTCGATGGCGTCTTTGAGTTCAGCGATCTCGGCGCGCATGGCGGATCTCCTGAGAGTCTGGATAAAAGGGTCGGAGGGGGTCGATAAACGAGGCGCAGCCCCTGGACAAGAGACTGCGCCTGTTTCGATCAGGAACCAGAGGACATACTGCTAGTAAAGGCCGCCCAGTGCGTCCTCATCCTCTTCATCATCGGGTGTGTCGGACGGGTTTCCATCCGAGAAGTCCACCCCAAGGGCGTTCGCGCCAAAACTCAGAGTTTCTTCCGCCGCCGTCTGGCCGCGTTGCGGCTCAGTGCCCGGCTTGAAGGCTTCCAGAATGACGCCGGGCCGCCCGATCACGCCGGGTTCTCCGGTTTCACGATCGATCGGCGCCAGGCTCACCCCGTCAGGAACGCGGAAAGGCGCCACCGAATAGGTCTCCAGCGCGGCGCCCAGGAACTCCGCCGCCACAGGCGCCGCCACACGGCCGCCCGCCTCGCCCGAGCCCAGCGGGCGCGGATTGTCGAAGCCGACATAGACGCCGACGACAAGGTCGGGGCTGAACCCGACAAACCAGGCGTCATGGAAATCATTGGTGGTGCCGGTCTTGCCGCCCAGCGGACGGCCGAGCGAGCGTAGCGCCGTCGCGGTGCCGCGCTCAACGGCGCCTTCCAGCATGTGCACGATCTGATAGGCGGTGACAGGGTCAACCACCTGTTCGCCCAGTTCGGGCAGACGCGGCTCTTGCAAGGAGGGATCATACCCGCCCGGCACATCACAGCCGACGCACTCTCGCTCATCATGAATATAGATGGTGTCGCCCGACCGGTCCTGAACCCGGTCGATCAGGGCCGGCTCGATCAATCGTCCGCCATTGACCAGCGCGCCATAGGCACCGATCAGACGCATCAGCGTGGTTTCCCCTGCGCCCAGCGACATGGCGAGGGTGGGCTGAAGCTCGTCATAAATGCCCGTCCGCTCACCCATGTCGACGATGGGGGCCATCCCCATATCCTGCGCAAGACGCACGGTCATCACATTACGAGACAGCTCGAGCCCGCGACGCAGGGTCGAGGGGCCGTAGAAGACCTCGGAATAGTTCTGCGGGCGATAGAACCGCATTTCCGCATCGCCCGACGCCACAAAAGGCGCGTCCAGAATGATGGAGACCGGCGTATAGCCGTTTTCCAGCGCGGCGGCATAGACGAACGGCTTGAAGGAGGAGCCGGGCTGACGGCGCGCCTGAACAGCGCGATTGAACTGGCTGTGCTGGAAGGAATAGCCGCCCACCATGGCCAGCACCCGGCCCGTGAACGGGTCGATGGCGACAATGCCGCCATTCACGGCCGGAATCTGGCGCAAGCCGTAATGATCCTCCTCGACCGTCTCGTCCGGCGCGTCTTCGGCCGCCAGATCCTCAACGATCACCACATCGCCCAGCTCGAACACGTCCGAAGGCTGGCGAATGGCGCCGCCTGTGCGGGGAAAACCATTCTCGTCGCGGCGCGGTTCCCGCGCCCAGGCCAGGGCATAGAGCGGGATCCGGCCCCGGCTGCGGTCGGCGAATCCGATCAGCGCGTCCGTGTCGGTCAGCTCCAGCACCACCGCGAGCCGCCAGCCATCATCCATATCGGCAGGCGGTTCAATCTCGGACAGCTGGTCAGGCCAGGCATCAAAACTTTCAAGCGTGGCCACCGGACCACGATAGCCGTGACGGCGGTCATAGGCCTCAAGCCCGTTGCGCAGGGCCTGACGAGCGGCGAGCTGCATGCGGGTATCAAGCGTGGTGCGGATCGACAGGCCGCCTTCATACAGCTGGTCCTGACCATACCGATTGAACACTTCACGGCGCACCTGCTCGACGAAGTATTCCGCCGCCAGATATTCGTCGCCGTCCAGGCGCTCGGCGGTTTCCAGCGGCATTTCCATGGCCGCCTCGCCCGCCTCGCGGCTGACGACGCCATTGGCGATCATGCGCGAGATCACCCAGTTGCGACGACCTATGGCCTCTTCCGTGTTCCGGGTCGGATGATAATTGCTCGGGCCTTTGGGCAAGGCCGCAAGATAGGCCGCTTCATGCAGCTCAAGCTCATCGAGCGACTTGTCGAAATAGTTCAGCGCCGCCGCCGCGATGCCGTAGGCGCGATTGCCCAGATAGATCTCGTTCAGATAGAGCTCGAGAATCTGATCCTTGGTGAAGGCCCGCTCCATGCGACGGGCGATGACGATCTCGCGAATCTTGCGGTCAATGCGCTGGTCGGAACTGAACAGGAAGTTCTTGGCGACCTGCTGGGTGATGGTCGAACCGGACTGCAGCGCCGCATTGGGATTGCGCATGCGTGCGATGATCGAGCGGATGCCCCCGCGCACCATGCCCAGATAGTCCACGCCGCCGTGGTTGTAGAAATTCTTGTCCTCGGCGGACAGATAGGCGTCGATCACCAGAGGCGGGATATTCTCGATTGGCACGAAGACCCGATGCTCGATCGCGTATTCCTGGATCAGACGTCCGTCGCCGGCATGAACACGGCTCATGATGGGCGGTTCGTATTCAGCCAGCTGCTGGTAGTCGGGCAGGTCGTCCGTCACCCGGACCACATACACAGCGCCGGCGATCACGCCGATCACGCCCAGTACGACCGCCGCGCCAGCGCCCCAGATCAGGACCCGCAAGGCGTTACTCCAACTCAACAGCTTCATCTTGCCCTCATAGACGGCGCGCAAGGCCTGCCCGCCCACACCTTATTACGCCCGCAGATGGCGCTATTATGGCGTGGGTTGGCCGTCAACCCAATGACAGATGCAGATATGAGGCCAGATCAGCGGGTGCTGGAGGCAGAGGCGGCGTTCTGGGCGATATAGCGCTCGCCCTCGCCGCCCTGACAATGCGCAAAATGAGCGTCAATGGCTGCAGCGGCAGACTGCATCAACCGGCGCCGGTCCGTCGCGCTGTTCAGGCGGCGCGCATCATTGCGATTGGTCAGGAAGCCCATCTCAAAGAGCACCGCCGGGACTTCCGCATCGATCAGCACAGCGAAATTCGCCCGCATCGGCGTGTTGCGGAACAACGGATTGACCCGGCCCACCTCGCTGCGCAGCGCATCCGCGAAACGCTCGGACTGGCTTTCCTTGTTGGTCAGCGACATCTCGACAAGGATGCGCGAGACTTCTTCGGGACGGTTGGAGTCCACCCAGTCACCCTGGCTGATGGCGCGCGAACGCGCCCGGTCCACGGCCCGGTGATTCATCGAATACACGGTGGCGCCCTCCGGGGTGGACGAGCTGCCCGCCGAATCCGCATGCAGGGAGATGAAGAGATCAGCTTCCGCCTCACGCGCAATCTCGACCCGATCATACAGGTCCACGAACACATCGCGATCCCGGGTCATGATGACCTCATACCGGCCCGTCGCATTGAGAAGGTCACGCAGTTCGAGCCCGGCAGCCAGATTCACATCCGCCTCATCCCCACCGCCAAATCGGGCCAGGGCGCCCGGATCGCGGCCGCCATGCCCCGGATCAATAACCACGCGTACGGCTTCACACGCCGGCGGCGCGGCGGAGACCACGGCGTTCTCGACAAGGAACTGGGCCATGTTCGTCGTTTCGGCCGGAAATCCGGACACCTGCTGAAAGGTGCTGGAGCCAACCGGAATCAGGTCCACGACGGTGCGGTAGCCGCCGCCATCGGGATCCAGCGAGAAATGGTGATCAATCGTGGACGGCGCTGTCAGCGCGAAGACCAGACGCGGCGCACCCGCCTGTCCATCAAACTGGAAACGCCCCACCAGGCCGTCGCCCTCGCCCTGACGATTGGGCAGTTCGGGCACGTCCCATCCGGCCTGGTCAAAGGAGACAACCAGTCGCGAAACAGGCTCAGCCAACGTGAAAGCGCGAGAATCAAGCGGGGTTTCGCTTTCGATGACGATGCGCGTGTGCGTTTCGTAGGCGCCGAACCGCACTTTCGTGATGTCGGACGCGAACGCTGACCCTGAAATCACCGTCAGGGCGCACGCGACAAGACTCGCCATCAATCGCATCATGACCACCACCATCCCGAGGTCCCAAGCGGGTTTTGCGTCATTTCAAGGCGCGCAAAACTCCATTCGACGACAAGGTAAAACGACACGCCTTGAGATTCGGTTAGCGAGTCCTTTACGAGACTCTAACACGGCGAAGCTTGCTTTTCATTGGCGACATTCTCGTGCAATGTGATTATGTTCGAAGGTCAGGAACGGACGCGTCCGCGCGCCGCCTGCATCGAATACCCTTGAAGATGGGCGCACAGGCGCAAATCTTCAGATCAGACAGATTTCTGGACGACGCGGGAGGGCCAAGGCCCGCCGCCGGCGCCACAAGCCAGAATAACTGGCGCACGGGTGACTGTTCGAATCAGAACCGCCCTTGCCCGGTTAAGGACAGACCCATGATGCGCGCTCCCGCCGCGAGATCATCTTTACTAAGAACAGATCGCCGCCGAGCGCGTTCCATCCACAATCGCTGCATGTCTGACGCCGCCTCCCAGTCGAGCGCGGCGATCGGCATGCGGTATGGAGCGTTTTTTAATGTCACGCAAAATGCTGATCGACGCCGCCCACCCGGAAGAGACCCGGGTGGTGATTGTCGACAACAATCGGGTTGAGGAATTCGATTTCGAATCGGCTTCCAAGAAGCCGATCCGGGGCAACATCTATCTTGCCAAGGTCACTCGCGTAGAGCCGTCGCTGCAGGCGGCCTTTGTTGAATACGGGGGCAACAAGCACGGCTTCCTCGCCTTCAACGAGATCCACCCCGATTATTACCAGATCCCGCACGAGGATCGCGCCGCCCTGCGCGAGGCCGAGGCCGAGGTCGCCGCAGACCTCGGAGAAGACGCCGGTTCGGACGAGGAGAACGAGGACGCTCCGGCGCCCGACGAGGATGATCTGATCGATGAAGCGGCGCGCCGTCGCCGCTCCTTCCTGCGCAAGTACAAGATCCAGGAAGTCATCAAGCGCCGTCAGGTGCTGCTCGTTCAGGTCGCCAAGGAAGAGCGCGGCAACAAGGGCGCAGCGCTGACCACCTATCTGTCGCTGGCCGGTCGGTATTGCGTGCTGATGCCCAACACCGCCCGCGGCGGCGGCATTTCTCGCAAGATCACCAATGCGTCGGACCGCAAGCGCCTGAAGTCAGCTGTCTCCGAGCTGTCCGTGCCCCAGGGCATGGGTCTGATCATCCGCACTGCGGGCGCAGCGCGCACCAAGGTCGAGATCAAGCGCGATTACGACTATCTGATCCGCCTCTGGGAGACGATCCGCACGACGACGCTGGAATCCAGCGCGCCCAAGCTGATCTATGAGGAAGGCAATCTCGTCAAACGCGTGATCCGCGATCTCTATGACAAGGAAATCGACGAGGTTCTGGTGGACGGCGAAGAGGCGTACAAGGAGGCCAAGGCCTTCATGCGCATGCTGATGCCCAGCCACGCCAAGAAGGTCCAGAACTATCGCGACGCCACTCCGCTGTTCCTGCGTCATCAGGTGGAAAGCCAGCTTGAAGCAATCCATTCGCCTGTCGCACAGCTGAAATCGGGCGGCTATATCGTCATCAACCCGACAGAAGCGCTCGTCTCCATCGACGTGAACTCGGGCAAGGCGACCAAGGAACGCAATATCGAGCAGACCGCGCTCAAGACCAATATGGAAGCGGCTGAGGAGGCCGCCCGCCAGATGCGTCTGCGCGACCTCGCCGGGCTGCTGGTCATCGACTTCATCGACATGGACGAGAACAAGAATGTTCGCGCTGTCGAGAAGAAGATGAAGGACTCCCTCAAGCGCGACCGCGCCCGCCTGCAGGTGGGCCGTATCTCCCAGTTCGGACTGATGGAGATGAGCCGTCAGCGCCGCCGGACCTCGCTGGTGGAAGGCTCCACCGATGTATGTCCGCACTGCCAGGGCTCGGGCCATATCCGCTCGATCGAATCGAGCGCACTGGTCGCCCTGCGCACGCTGGAAGAGGAAGGTGTGCGGGGCCGGACGGCCAAGGCGCGTCTGCGCTGCTCGCCTGAGGTCGCGCTGTATATTCTCAACGAGAAACGCGATCACCTCACCGCCATCGAGGCGCGCTACGACATGAGCGTCACGGTGTCCGCCGATGACAGCCTGATCCGTCCCGATTGTCAGCTCGAACGCCTGGAAAGCCGTCGCGAAGCCGCCCGCGCAGTCGCCGAAGCCGCCCGCGCCGACACCCCGCTGACCAGCGCAGACGCCGTGGAGCCGGACCTGGATATCGATGAGGACGAGGCTGACGAGGCAGAAGACAGCGCCGAACGCGACACTCGCCCTGCCCGCTCCGCATCGGATGAGACCAATGAAGACGGCTCCAAGAAGCGCCGTCGCCGTGGTCGTCGGGGCGGACGCAACCGCCGCAAGCGGAATGATGAAGCTGGCGGTCAGGACGACGCCCAGGCCGCGCTCGATAATGCGGACGATGAAAACCGCGCCGAGACCACCGACACCGCTTCGGATGATGAGGTGGCGGGCCTGCAGGTGATCGAACCTTCCGAGTCTGAACCCTTTGGCGCCAGCGAAGGCGAAGACGGCGAAGAGGCCGCACCGCGCCGCAAACGCCCCAGCCGTCGCCGTCGCAAACCCTCGGAGCGCAGCGAATCCGCCGCAGATGACAGCGAGTCGTCTGAAACCGCCGCAACCGACACGTCTGAGGACGCCCAGGCTTCTGACGACAGCCCCGCGGATCAGGATGAGGCGCCGGCGAAGCCCAAGCGTCGCACCCGCCGCAAGAAACCGGCTGAGACTGAGTCTGCAGCCGAGGCTGAGGACGCGGGTACCGCGAAACCGACTGCAGACGCTCAATCGGGCGATGCAGAGGATGAGGCGCCCGCCAAGCCCAAACGGCGCACCCGCCGCAAGAAGGCCGAGCCCGCTGCTGACGCCGCGTCTGAAACCAATGCGGCTGACGACGAAACGGCATCCGCTGATGCAGGTGACTCTGCGAAGCCCAAGCGTCGTGCGCGCCGCAAGAAGGCCGAGCCGGAAAACACCGACAAGGCGGCGCGCGAAGCCATGGAACAGGCCAGCGCACCGGCCGAACTGAGTGTTGAAGAGGCCAAGGCCGAGATCCAGGCGTCAGAGACCAACGCCGAGCCTGCGGCAGAGGCTAAAAGCGCCGAGAGTGACAATCCGGAAGACGCTGCCTCCGAGACCCGTCAGGAAACCGGCGACAGCGAAGAGGCGCGCCCCGCCAAACGCGGTTGGTGGCAGAAATCCTCCAAATTCCTTGGTCTGAGCTAGGCGAGCGAACGGCGCCGGATGTCACAAATCCGGCGCCGTTCTCACGTTCTCTGGCGTATCGTCCGCCAAGTAGATAGACTTTCGCTTCGGCTGGGCGGCTGACACTGAGGAAGGCGTTCTGAATGCTTACATCCGTGCGTCACAGCATGACCCGACTGGCCGCCGCCGCAGGCCTGGCGCTCGCCAGCCTCTCCAGCGCCCATGCTCAGGGACTGATCCGCGATACAGAAACCGAGCTTGCCATGCGGCAATATTCAGATCCGCTTCTGGAAGCGGCGGGGCTGGATGTGAACGCTGTCGATTTCTATCTCGTCGGCGACATGGACTTTAATGCCTTCGTGACGGGCGGCCAGAATATATTCCTCAATACCGGCACCATTATTCGAGCCGAAAACCCTAACGAAATCAAAGGTGTTATTGCTCACGAAATCGGGCATATCGAAGGCGCCCATATCATCCGTCGCGGCGAAGCCAGTCGCGCGGGCCTCGCCACCATGGCGGCCTCGCTGGGCGTGGGTCTGATCGCCGCGCTCGCTGGCGCCCCGGACGCCGGGGCCGCGATCATGGCTTCCGCACCGCAATTCGGTCAGCTCAACATGCTGACCTATACGCGCGCCCAGGAAGCCTCTGCCGATCAGGCGGCCGTCCGCTTTCTGACCGAGACCCATCAGTCCGGCCGAGGCCTGGTCGCCACTTTCGAGCGCCTCGCCTATCAGGAGCGCATCTCCTTCCAGCGCCGCTGGGAGTACTTCCGGTCTCACCCCCTGTCCGCCGACCGAGTCGCCGCCCTCCGCCGGAATGTGGAAGCCTCCCCCTATGCGGATGTGCCCGATACAGAGGCGGAGATTGCAGAGCTCCAACGCCTGCAAGCCAAGATCATCGGCTTCATGGCGCCGCCCGCGCAAACGTTCTCGCGATATCCCGAAACCGACACCTCCATTCCGGCGCGTTATGCCCGGGCCGTGGCCTATTACAAGCAAGGTCTGACCGAGAGCGCTGAGACGGCCGTCAACGAGCTGCTGGAAATCGAGCCGGAGAACCCGTTCTTCTTCGAACTCAAAGGCCAGATGCTCTATGAAAGCGGTTTCATCGAACGCTCGATCGAACCCTATCGCCGGTCCGTGGAACTCCTGCCGGACGCCCCGCTTCTGCGCATCGGCTACGCCTCCGCGCTCATCGCGACCAATGATGAGGCGAATGCCCGCGAGGCCCTCAGCCAGCTCCGGGTGGCGCTGGTGAGCGAACCGCAGAATGCCTACGCCTGGTTCCAGCGTTCCCTGGCGCACCAGCAACTGGGCGAAACCGCAGAGGCCGAACTGGCGACGGCGGAGCGCGCCTATGCAGTAGGCGACGAAATGCAGGCGCATATTTTCGCAACGCGCGCCCAGGAGGAGCTGGAACGCGGTACGGAAGCCTGGGTCCGGGCGACCGAGATCCTCGCCGTGACCCGGCCGGACACCCGTGAAATGCGCGAATGGAACCGGCGGGAGCGTGAACGCCGGCCCAACTTCCAGCCTCAGAGCCGGCAGATGCTGTTGCAGCCCTAAACACGCTTGTGATTGTGCCTGTTGCATCAAACGCGCTAAACGCACGGTCATGTAAGACCTGAATCCTGACTGGAGCTTTCATGCGCACCTTGCTGCTCGCCCTCGCCGTCTCTCTGGGCATGACCGCCTGCGCCCCGGCGCAAGAACCGGCCGACCGCGCCGAGATCGAACAGATCGTTCGCGATTACATCCTGCAGAATCCCGAGATCATCGAGGAAGCGCTGATCGAGCTTCAGCGCCGCGCGCGACAGCGGGAGCAGGACGCCCTGATGGGCGCTGTGACCTCCAGCGAAGACCAGCTTTTCGGGGATTCGCGTGATCCGCAGGTCGGCGCTGAGAATCCAGTGATCACCGTCGTCGAATTCTTTGACTATCGCTGCCCGTACTGCACCGTCTCCAACGAGTGGATCCAGTCCGTCCTGGAAGAGCATGGCGATCAGGTGCGCTTCATCTTCAAGGAATTTCCGATCCGCGGCGAACAATCGACCAACGCCGCGCGCGCATCGCTCGCAGTCTGGCGCGTGGCGCCTGAGAGCTATGAGGCGTTCCATAACGCCGTCATGAATGCGAGCGGCCCCCTGCCCGACGAACGCATCGACGCTTTCGCCGTCACGGCCGGGGTTGATGTGGCCGCCATGCGGGCGGAAATGGAGTCCGAAGAGATCACTCGTCAGCTCGCCGATGTTCGCCAGCTGGCCCAGTCCATCGGCATTACCGGCACGCCGTTCTTCATTGTGGGCGATACGGTCATCCCGGGCGCCGATATCGACAGCCTCGATCGCGCGGTCTCCGAGGCCCTGACGCGTTAATCACAAAATGACTGCGGCGCCGGGATTTATCCCGGCGCCGTTTACAGCTTGTTTCCCGCTCAGGATTAATCATCCCCGCAATCTGGAGGGGATGATGACGCATTTCAGACTTCTGCTCGCTGCCTGTGCAGCGCTGTCCGTGACCGCCTGCGCCAGCAAGGACGCCATAGCCGCCCGTCAGGCGCCCCAGCCGTTGACGACCCAGAGCGTCAGGGTGGACGCCGCAAGCCCCTTCTACCATCAGATGGCGCTTGGTCCTGTCACCGGAACCTCGCAATTCTCCTGGTTCCTGCCAGAACCCAACCGCACCATCCTTCGACCGCGTTTTGAGACCGCACTCGAACAGGCGGGTCTTGCCGCGCCGGATCGCGATCAGGCGCGATACGTCATATCTCTGGACTTTGACGCCGTGCACGGCCCCGACTTCGGCTCTCATATGGACGCCGCCCTTCTGGGCCGGGTCTGGATCACCGACCGCCTGACCGGACGGATCATCATGGATGAACCCGTCGCCGCCCGCCGCGAGGCCTATTGGCCCGGCGTGGAAGAAGCAGGCTGGGCCGATGGCCGCGTCTATGGCGTGCTGAACATCCTGCCCTTCTTCTATGACAGCCCCTGGTTCAGCGTCGGCGCCCGCTGGGACACCACCTACCCGCCCTATAATGGACCGGAATGGTTCCCCCTCGTCCCGATCCGCATGCGCGAAACTGATAATGCGCTGATGGTCGGCCCGTCGGGTCGAGCTTATGGCGCCTGGTCTGGCGCAGAGCGCGCCTGGCAGGTCAATGCGCTCGTCAGCGACGCCCTCGCCGCCGCGGTCATGCGTGGCATGGCCGAGCGGGACATGATCGAGATCACCCATGTGCTGCCCTGCATGGGCGGCACAGCGATGCGCGAGTATGAGCACAGCCTGCTGATGCGCGGCGAACGCGTGTCCCGCCCGGTCTGTGGCGAAGTCGTGGATGACCTGCCGGTGGGCGCGGAAGCGCTGCGCCGGTCCAGCGCGTCCTAGATCAGCAAGCGGGCGGTTCAGGCTTGATCCGCCCGTCGTCCAGAATCTGCCAGAAGGGATTGTGCGCCACTTCCCAGGCATGTCCGTCCGGGTCTGCGAAATAGCCTGAATGCCCGCCCCAGAAGACGTCCTCACCGGGCTTGAGGATGGCGCCGCCGAGCTGCGCAGCCTGATCGAGAATCGGCTGCACCTCCTCGCGGCTGCGGACATTATAGGCCAGCGCCACACGCCCGTTCGGTGGGTTCTGACGGCCCATATCCGCATCCAGCGCAGCGCCGCCGAACAACCCGACAATCACCCCGTTCAGATCAAAGAAGACGATCTGCTCGCTCTGCGACGGCAGCGCTGACCATCCCATCCCCTCATAGAAGGCCCGAGCGCGTGCGAGGTCTGAAACCCCGAGCGTAATCATAGAAATACGTTGTTCCATGGCGTCCTCCCTGACAGGCTACACCATGGAACATTGAGAGAACGCACGCAAGCGGATCAGATCAGTCCCGCCAGCGGGCTCGACGGATCGGCATAGCGCTTTTTCGGCATCCGACCCGCCAGATACGCTTCCCGACCTGCAATGACCGCGTGCTTCATGGCGCTGGCCATGCGGATCGGGTCCTTGGCCTCGGCAATGGCGGTGTTCATCAGGATTCCGTCACAGCCGAGCTCCATGCCCACCGCGGCGTCCGACGCCGTGCCGACGCCCGCATCCACGATCACCGGCACCTTCGCCTCTTCAATGATGAGACGGATATTGACCGGGTTCTGGATCCCGAGCCCCGAGCCGATCGGCGCGCCGAGCGGCATGATCGCGCAGGCGCCCGCCTCTTCCAGGCGCTTGGCGTAGACCGGATCGTCCGAGCAATAGACCATGACCTCAAAGCCTTCCTTGACCAGCATTTCGCAGGCCCGAAGGGTTTCCGCCATGTCCGGATAGAGGTGCTTGGGATCGGACAGCACTTCGAGCTTCACCAGATCCCAGCCGCCCGCTTCGCGCGCCAGACGCAGGGTGCGCACCGCGTCCTCGCCGGTGAAGCAGCCCGCCGTGTTGGGCAGGAAGGTGTATTGCCTGGGATCAATGAAATCGACGAGACGCGGCTGGCTGGGATCGGACAGGTTCACCCGGCGCACCGCAACCGTGATCATCTCCGCGCCCGAGGCCTCGAGCGCCCGCGCGTTCTGCTCATAGGTCTCATACTTGCCCGTGCCGATGATCAGGCGCGACTTGAACGTCCGTCCCGCAATGACAAGCGGGGAGTCTTGCTGGGTCTGAGCGGTCATGGCTCACCCTCCTCCGACAAAATGCACGATTTCGAGCCGGTCGCCCGCTTCGATGCGAATCGAATCATAGCCGTCGCGTGGGGCGATCTCGAGATTGCGTTCCACGGCCACCTTGCGCGGATCCAGCTCCAGATGCTCCAGCAGCCCTTTGAGGGTCAGGCTGGAAGGGATCTGGCGGGTTTCCCCGTTCAACTCGACATCGATCTGGCTCATAACCTGCGTCCCACGCACGGGTTTGCTTGTTCACACCCCCATCAGGTCGTAGAACCGGGGCTGGCAGTCAAGGCGCGCAGGCGCCCTTCAGCCTCGTCGGAGTGAGCAAACGTGTCGACCCTGAAACCCGTTTTTGTGCTGAACGGTCCCAATCTCAACCTTCTTGGGACTCGTGAGCCGGAGATCTATGGTTCGACGACACTTCAGGATATCGAGGCGCTGTGTCAGCAAACCGCTGAAAGTCTTGGCGCATCCATCGTCTTTGAACAGACCAATCATGAAGGCGCGCTGGTGGAGCTGATCCACAGGGCGGGCGCCGACGGCTCCGCCATCGTGATCAACCCCGCCGCCTACACGCACACATCGATTGCTCTGCTCGACGCAATCAAAGGGGTAGACGTGCCAGCGATAGAGGTGCATCTGTCGCAGCCTGTTGCGCGAGAGGCCTTTCGTGCGGTCTCTTATGTGTCACTTGCCGCCGCTGGCACCATCAGCGGTTTAGGCGCGCGCGGCTATGAGCTGGGGGTTAGAGCCGCTGTGCAACTGGCGCAGGCGCGTGCAAAATAATGACTAGAAAGGGTAGTGAACCTATGGCGTCCACCACGTCGAACCCGCAGGTCGATTCCAAACTCGTCCGCGAGCTGGCCGATATTCTCAATGACACCGAGCTGACCGAGATTGAGGTCGAAAAGGGCGAACTGCGCATCCGAGTCGCGCGCGAAATCACCGCTGCGCCCGCTGTTTATTCCGCCCAGCCCATGCATGCGCCGATGCCAGCGCCCGCCGCCGCACCCGCTCCTGCGCCGGCCACCGCTCCGGAAACCCCGGCCGCGACCGGCGCCGCCGACGCCAAGAGCCATCCCGGCGCCGTCACCTCTCCGATGGTCGGCACCGTCTATCTGCGTCCCTCTCCGGAAGCGGACCAGTTCAAGAAGGCTGGCGACAGCGTGAAGGAAGGCGAGACCATCTTGCTGGTTGAGGCCATGAAGACCTTCAACCCCATCACCGCCCCGAAATCGGGCACTCTGACCGAGCTGTTGGTCGATGACGCGCAGCCGGTGGAATACGGCGAAGCCCTGTTCATCATCAGCTAGGCGGCCGCTCATGTTTGATAAAGTCCTTATCGCCAATCGCGGCGAGATCGCCTTGCGGGTCCACCGGGCCTGCAAGGAAATGGGCATCAAGACGGTCGCGGTGCACTCCGAAGCCGACGCCAACGCCATGCATGTGAAGCTGGCCGATGAAAGCGTCTGCATTGGTCCGCCGCCCGCCGGCCGCTCCTATCTCAACGTGCCCGCCATCATGGCCGCGGCCGAGATCACCGGCGCCCAGGCGATCCACCCCGGCTATGGGTTTCTGTCCGAGAACGCCCGCTTCGCCGAGATCGTGGAAGCGCACGGCCTGACCTTCATCGGCCCCACCGCGGAGACGATCCGCCTGATGGGCGACAAGATCACCGCCAAGCAGGCCGCCATGGACGCCGGTATTCCGGTCGTCCCCGGCTCTGACGGCGCCATCACCGACATGGACGAGGCTCGCAAGGTCGCCAAGGCCATCGGCTTCCCGGTGCTGATCAAGGCCGCATCCGGCGGCGGCGGTCGCGGCATGAAGGTCGCGGAAAGCGAAGACAAGCTCGAAAGCGCGCTGCAGACGGCCTCGTCCGAAGCCCAGGCGGCGTTCGGCGATGGCGCGGTCTATATCGAGAAATATCTCGGCAAGCCGCGTCATATCGAGATCCAGGTCCTCGCTGACCAGCACGGCAATGTGGTGCATCTGGGTGAGCGCGACTGCTCGTTGCAGCGCCGCCACCAGAAGGTCCTCGAGGAAGCGCCGTCAGTGGCGCTGGACGCCAAAGCCCGCGCCAAGATCGGCAAGGTCGTCACTGACGCGGTGAAGGCCATCGGCTATCGCGGCGCCGGCACGGTCGAGTTCCTGTATGAAAACGGCGAGTTCTATTTCATCGAAATGAACACCCGTCTTCAGGTGGAGCACCCGGTCACCGAAGCCATCACCCGTATCGACCTGGTGCGCGAGCAGATTCGCGTCGCAGCGGGCCACAAGCTCGATTTCACCCAGGACGACATCAAGTTCGAGGGCTGGTCCATCGAGTGCCGCATCAATGCGGAAAACCCGGAAGCCTTCACGCCCTCCCCGGGCACGGTCACCGAATTCCATGCACCGGGCGGTCTAGGCGTGCGTCTCGATAGCGCGCTTTATACCGGCTACCGCATTCCGCCCTATTACGACTCCATGATCGGCAAGCTGATCGTGCACGGGCGCAATCGTGAGGAGGCCCTGCTGCGCCTCAAGCGCGCCCTGTCGGAAATGGTGGTGAGCGGGGTTGAGACCACCATTCCGCTGCATCTGGCGCTTCTGGAAGAACCTGCATTCCTCAGCGGGGACTACCATATCCGCTGGCTGGAAAGCTGGCTGGCCGAGCGCCAGGGCTCATAGACCGCGGAGATTTGTCATGCGCGGCTTCGGCGTTGAGGAATTGCTGGCTTGCTATGCACGCGGCGTATTCCCGATGGCGGAGTCGCGCAGCGACACGCGCGTCTATCTTCTGGAACCCGATGAGCGCGGCGTGATCCCGCTCGACCGGTTTCACATCCCCAAATCCCTGAAGAAGACCGTTCGCCAGGATGCCTTCACCTTCACGGTGAACCGCTGCTTTGAGACCGTCGTGCGCAGCTGCGCCGCGCCCGCTCCCGGTCGCGAGGACAGCTGGATCAATGACCAGATCCTGATGCTCTATCTGGACATGCATGCCGAGGGCCATGCCCATTCCATCGAGGCGTGGAAGGACGGCAAACTTGCGGGCGGGCTCTATGGAGTCTCGCTGGGCGCGGCTTTCTTCGGGGAAAGCATGTTCTCGCGGGAGACGGACGCCTCCAAGGCGGCGCTGGTGGCGTTGGTGGCGCGGCTCCGCACAGGCGGTTACCAGCTGCTCGACACGCAATTCAATACGGACCACCTCAAGCGATTTGGCGCCGAGACGATCTCTCAGGCAAGCTATCGAGACCTGCTGGATGCGGCGATTGAACAGCCGTCAGATTTCTTCGCCCTGCCCGAAGGCGTCAACGGCGATCAGCTTCTGCAGTCGATCACCCAGACGTCATAGACGGGATGCTCCAGCGCGTTGAGCGCCGGGTTGGATGCAAACATCCAGCCCGAAAACATCAGCTCGCCTTCCGCCTGGACGCCAAAGCCGTCCGTCCGCCGATCCTCGATCTCGAGAAAGGCATAGACCTCCGGCGGCTCTTCCGGGGGACGTTTGCGGCAATAGGGCACGGTGATCGACAACGCGCCAAAGCGCACTTCCTCACCGATCGGGGCCTCAAAATCGCGCGTGCGGGCCGTCACCTTGTCCAGACCGCGCAGAACCACGACCGATCCCGGTTCGGAGGTCAGCTCCGGCGCCTCGGGATCTTCAAGGGCTTGCAGTCCGGACGGGGCTTGCTCAGGCGCCTCGGCGCTCTGTGCGAAGAGCGAAGCAGACGCCAGTGAGGCGACGGAAAAGGCTGTGGCGGCGGTAAGAAACAGGGTGCGGATCATGGTCATCACTGTGTCAGACGTTTGAGGCGAGACCAAGGCTGTCTCAGGAGCCAGACCCTTCGCTCTGCGAAGATCCGCGGTTCATCACCGCCTGACCAATGAGGTCAAACATGTCCACTGCGCCCTGCGTGTAGGAAATCTCACCACCCGCGGCCAGAACATCCATGTCGCCGCCCGGCTCGATCTCGACGAAGGAACCGCCCAGAAGACCGGCCGTCGCGATTTTCGCGGTGGAATCCGTGGGAATTTCGATATGGCCGCTCAGCTCGAGCTCGGCCTCGGCGAAATAGGTCTCCTGGTCGAGTCGAACCGCCGTCACGGTGCCGACAGGCACACCCGCCACCCGCACATCTGCTCCGCGCGTCAGATCCCCGACCGAGGAAAAGCGCGCCGTCAGCTTGTAACCGTCCGCACCCGAGCCGTCGTCCACCTGCCCCTGGGCGTAGATGAAGAACGCCCCCGCAGCGATGAGCACGATCAGACCCAGAACGGTTTCAAGGATGGCGCCGCCACGCATGGGCTTAATCCCCCGGGGTCCAGGCTTCGTAATCGGATGCGGTCGCCTGGCGCTGCCGGGCGGACCCAGCCGTCAGCGAGCCGGTCGGGCGATAGGCGTGAAGCGTGCCTGTCAGATTGGGCTGGTGCTCCTGCTCCCAGTCCTTGCGCGGCAGCGGCGTGTTGACGGGCGCTTCATCGAAGGTGTGATGCATCCAGCCGTGCCAGTCTGAGGGCACGCGGGAGCCATCGGCATAGCCATTATAGACGACCCAACGACGGACCTTGCCGTCCGCGCCCGTGCCGCCCTTGCGTTCCTGATAGTATTTGTTGCCGAACTCGTCCTCGCCGACGAGCTCTCCCGAGCGCCAGATCGTCCAGGCCGCGCCGGCTGAGGCGCCATTCCACCAGGTGAAAGCTTTTGACAGCAGGCCAAGCATGGCGTGCTCCTTCGAACTAAAACTCGTGACCGCTATATGCCCCTGCGTATGCTCCGGGTCCAGTCATGCACCCTCATTTGGGCGCCAAAACCCTGCTTTCAATCACGCAGCGTGGCCCTTTGGCCGCTCTAGCCAGCCAGTTTTCCACGTTCAGGTTAAGACCGTCCTGTTCAGTCTTCGACTCCGGACCAGAGGCTCCGGTACCATACGGGTGATTCGCGCGCCCGATCGGTAGGAGCCGTCATGAGCCAAAATCGTCGCCTGTCCCGCAAGGGCGTTTCACCGCTGGATGATTTCGCCTTCCTCAGCCGCCAGGCGGACAGCCCGGATCCCGATACCGTGGGTGAGGAATCTGAGGTTGAACTTCTGGCCCCCGAAGGCTGGGACGCGCGAAACATTGCGGCGCTGGTGGCGCTCAGCGACGCCCAGCCGGGTGATCAGCTCCACGCCGGGCATGTACTGGGCGAGCTGGCCGAGCTTCTGTCACAAGACAGCGAGGTCGAGCGGGACGAGATGCTGGCGAGCCTGCTTCATCGCGAAGCGGCTCCCGTTGCGGCCCTGTGGCGCGGCGCCCCCCTGTCCCCCCAGAAAACCCGTCCTGTCATCGGCGCAGAGGGGCTGACTGACGCCCTCCATACGCTCAACGCCGCGGAGATGGGTCAGGCCGCCGCCAATGTGGGCGCACGCGTTCTCGCCGAACGGCTGGAAGCTGTGGCCTTGGCCTGCGTCAATTGTGACGGCGCGGATGATGAGTGCTTCGACCCCCGCCGCAACCGCGCGCTGGCCCGCGCCGTGCGCGCGGCCCGACGCGACGGCGCGCCGGATCCCATGATCGAGCGCGCGATCGCTCGCGCCCGTCAGGGTCTGATCACGCCGGAACAGGGGCTGTTCGCCACGCCCCAGGCGCCGGAGCTGCCCGATGTTCAGCTTGATCCCGCCTTCTTTGAAGCTGTCGAAGCGGATGCGCGCCTGGCCGATGGCGAGAGCGCCCGCGCCGTCATGAACCGCCTGTCCGAAGCGGTTTGGACCCATGGCCGCCCGGTCCTGCATTTCACCGAACCGCAAGCGCTCACCCCCGCCGCCATCATTCTGAACCTGGCGCGGTTTGTTCGCGAGCAGACGCTGGATGAAGACGGACTGGCCTACGCCGCGCGCCTGTGGGGCCAGACCGCCGCGTATCAATCAGGGTCGCTCTTGCTTGCGGGACTGGGAGCGACCCTGACCGCTCTCGCCCTGCCCTTTGACAGCGAAGCGGCGCGAGACCGCGCCCAGCACATCCTGCGCATTGTGCGCAGCGAATGTCCGGCGCCCGTCAGCCTCGAACGCCCGGACGCGCTGGCGGCAGGACTGATCGGCGCGGAATCGGTTGGCGTTCATCCGCCTGCCGCGCTGGACGCGCCGGGCGGCCGGCAGTTCGCCGCTTGCGTGAACGCCGCTCTGAGCGCGCTGACGCAAGACGAGCAGATTGGCGCCCGCAGGCACGCGCTTGGCGCAGGCGCCCTAGCTGGTCACAGCGCCAACTGGATCACCCAACTTGAAAACGCCGGCGTGGATCAGGCCGGGTTTGCGCGCATTGACGCCGCCCTGAGCGACGGCGTGCCGTTGCGCTTTGCGATCAACCGCTGGAGCCTGGGCCCGGAAGTTGCGCGACGGTGCGGGTTGAGTCCCGAGCATTTTGACGAAGCCGGCCCGCGTCTTCTGGAAAAGCTGGGTGTGGACCCGCTCGAAGTCGTTGCGGCCGAACGCTATGTGCACGGCGCTGGACGCCTGGATGATTGTGAAATCCTGAGCCCCGAGCTGCGGGCGGTCTTCGCCGACCCGGCGCCCGAAGCGCGTCTCGCCATGGCGGAAGCGTGCGAGGATGTGCTGGAAGGCACGGCGAGCCTTGAGCTGGCGCTTCCAGGATCGAGCTCGATTGAGGAGCTGGGCGCCCTGATCGCCTCCAGCGCCCGTCGCGGTCTGACAGGCCTTTCCATCCGCCGTGAGGGTGATGCGCTCTACGATCTTCTGAACACCATCGAATACGAAACGGGCGACTCCGTGCGCCGCTCGGTGATCGCCGAGGAGCGCGTCGTCGAACGTGTGGTGGAGAAATATGTCGAGCGAGCCGCCGAGCGCCGCAAGCTGCCCGACCGACGCAAGGGCTATATCCAGAAATCCACCGTGGGCGGCCACAAGGTCTATCTGCACACTGGCGAGTTCGAGGATGGCGAACTGGGCGAGATCTTCATCGACATGCACAAGGAAGGCGC
>NZ_DJIQ01000068.1:0-45832 GCF_002433705.1 Oceanicaulis sp. UBA6590 | reverse complement strand
CGACATGCACAAGGAAGGCGCCGCCTTCCGCTCGCTGATGAACAATTTCGCCATCTCCATTTCCATCGGCCTGCAATACGGCGTGCCGCTTGAAGAATATGTGGACGCCTATCTGTTCACCCGCTTCGAACCTGCTGGCGATGTGGACGGCAACGACTCCATCAAGCACGCCAGCTCGATCCTCGATTACATCTTCCGCGAACTGGCGGTGAGTTATCTGGGCCGTGAAGACCTCGCCCAGACCGATCCGCACAATTACGATCCCGGCGGGCTGGGCAAAGGCGTCGAACAGGAGAAGCTGGTGCGAGAGGCCGATCCTGCGAGCCTGATCTCCAAGGGCTTCTCCCGAGGTCAGCTGCCCGACAATGTGGTCATGCTGGGGAGCCGCCCCAAGCCGGGAAAGTCTGAGGACGCTGCAGAAGGCAGCGGGTTCGAATTTGATCCCAAACCCAAATCTGGCGGCGGATCATCCGGCGGCGCCCATGTGGAGCGGCTGGAAGACCATATCGTCAACTATCATGGCGACCCCTGCCCGGAATGCGGACATTTCACCGTGATTGAAAACGCAGGTCTGTTGGGGTGCGATGCGTGCGGCTGGGCCGGAAAGGTCTAGGGGGCAGGCCTGAAACTTGCGAGACCCGGACCGGTAACTGACAGGGTATGCGCCATGATGAAACAGATTTCGGTCCTTCTGGGTCTCGCGCTGAGCGTCGCCAGCCCGGCTTTCGCCCAGAACGCCAGCGAGATAGCGCGCGTTCAAGCCGGCCAGTCCTGTCCGGGCTGCAACCTGTTCCAGGCGGATCTGAGCTATCTCGACCTTCCGGACGTGGATGTGTCCGGAGCGCGTCTGCGTCAGGCCGATCTCAGCCTGGCCACAATGAACCGGGCGAATTTCACCCGCACCAATCTGTCGATCGCCAACCTGTTCGGCGCCCGCTTCACCGCAGCGAGCTTCGCCTACGCCGATATGAGCCGGGTGACCGCGGTCGGCGCCTATTTTGGCGGCGCGGACCTGACGGGCGCGCGTCTGGACGGCGCGAATCTGTCGGGCGCCGAGATGGCTGCGACGCGCGGACTGACCCAGTCACAACTCGACCGCGCGTGCGGCGACGAAAGCACGCAATTACCGGCAGGGCTGTCGATTTCACCTTGCCGCTAAACGGGTTCACTGCAACTTACTACGAATTAAGTCGCTCCCTGACGGCAAGCGGACTACATCTAAATCATGCATTATCGCACCGTCATACTGGCTCTGGCGCTCAGCACGGTATTGTCCGCCCCCGGACAAGCCGGCGAACCGCATCGCCGTCTCTACATTGGCGGTGACTGTCGGTCCTGCGTATTCGCAGACGGCAACTTGGCCGGCGCCCAGATCGTGGGTGGCGACCTGTCCGGCTCCAATTTTTCCGATGCTCAGATGCTGGGCGCCCAGCTGGTGGACCTGAACCTGACGGGCGCGGACTTCATGGACGCCACCTTGACCGAGGCCCGTCTGTCCAATGTCACGCTCGACGGCGCCAATCTGCAGGATGCGCAATTGCAGCGCCTGCGCGCTCATCAGGTCAGCCTGCGCAGTTCGGATCTTCAGGATTCCGACCTTCAGGGCAGCGTCTTCCTGTTGTCTGACCTGACCGCCGCCAATCTGCGCGAAGCCAACCTGCCTTACTCCGTGTTCCGGCAAGCCGATTTCAGTCACGCCAATCTGCGCGACGCCAATCTGACCCGGGCGCACTTTTTCGGAACCCGGCTGCGCGGCGTGGACGCCCGCGGCGGCCTGTTCCAGAACGTGATTTTCGAGAACACCGACCTCAGCTATGCAGACCTGCGCGACACCGAATTCTCGAATGCGCGTTTCATAGCGGTCAATCTGTCATCGACGGATCTGCGCGATGCGAGCGGTCTGACCGCGGAGAGTTTCCAGCATGTTTGCGGCGATGAGAACACCCGTCTGCCCTTCGACTATACGCTGACGCGCTGCTCGGAAGATGGCGCGCTGGTCTTCACGCTGCGCCGATCGTCTGAGGCTGTGGCCGCTGTCCCTTCGCCAAGCCTTGAAACCCAGCGCGACGAGCTGGAACGTGTCAGCGCCGAACTTGAAGCCGCGCTGGCCGAAAACGGTCTCACCAATCGCATGCGCGAGCGCGAAATGACTCTGGCCCTGCGTCAGGCCGTCGCCGAATTGCGCAGCGCCGCTCAGGACATCACCGTCCGCATCAACGAATCCGAAAGTCAGGACAGCGTCGAACTGGCGATCGAACAGGCCACAGCCGAAGTCGTTCGCGACTCCCTGCGCGTTGCTGCGCGCGCCCTCGCTGAAGCCCAGGCGAATGGCGATCTGCAGGATGTGAGCTGGGAGTTCGACATTCATCCGACGGAGCTGGGCGATCACATCCGCACGATTCTCGAACAGGCGGGCCCTGCCCCGAAACCTGTCCTGGAGACGCCGTCCGATCCCGCTGCCGCCCCGGTTTTTCCGCCCAAGCAACCGACCCCGCGCATGCAGGCGGAGCTGGAGCGGATCGAGGCTCGTCGGGCCGAACAGGAGGCCGAGCGGGCGCGTCGCCAGCAGGAGGCCGCCCAGCGGGCCGAGGAGCGCCGTCAGCGCCAGGAAGACCGCGACCAACGGCCCCAGCCGCCGCGACCGCCACAACCTCCCCAGGAAGAACGCTGAACCCATAAAAAAACGGCGGGGCGATGACCCGCCGTTTTCATGTCTGGCTGACGCCTGGCCCCTAGCCTTCTTTTTTGGCTTCGGGGACCACGGTGCGCAGGTGCAGTTCGCGCAGCTGACGCATCTCGGCCGGCGCCGGCGCGTTCATCATCAGGTCGCGGGCCTGCTGGTCTTTCGGGAACATCACGACTTCGCGCAGATTCTCCTGATCGGCCAGCATCATCACGATACGGTCCACGCCCGGCGCGATGCCGCCGTGCGGCGGGGCGCCATAGCGGAAAGCGTTGAGCATGCCGCCAAAGGCTTCTTCGACTACATCCGCGCCATAGCCGGCGAACTCGAAGGCTTTCAGCATGACGTCCGGACGGTGGTTCCGGATGGCGCCCGAGGACAGCTCGATACCGTTGCAGACGATGTCGTACTGCCAGGCTTTCAGGCCCAGAAGCGTCTCATGGTCGTCCTTGCTGAGCGCCATGAACGCTTCGGGATCCATCTGCGGCATGGAGAACGGGTTGTGGGAGAACTCCACCTTCTTGTTCTCGTCATCCCATTCATACATGGGGAAATCGACGATCCAGCAGAAGCGGAAGACGTTCTTCTCAAACAGATCAAGCTCACGGCCGACCACGTCGCGCGCCTTGCCGGCGAAGCTGGCGAAGGCGGACGGCTCGCCCGCCGCGAAGAAGACCGCGTCGCCAGCCTCAAGGCCCAGCTGGGTGCGGATCGCATCGGTGCGTTCGGGGCCGATATTCTTGGCGATCGGGCCCGCGCCTTCCAGCGCGCCGTTCTCTTCACGCCAGAAGATGTAACCCAGACCCGGCTGACCCTCTTTCTGCGCCCAGGAATTCATCCGGTCGCAGAAGGCGCGGCTGCCGCCCTTGGGAGCCGGGATCGCCCAGACTTCCACTTTCGGGTTCTTCTCGATCATGCCCGCAAAGACCTTGAAGCCCGAACCGGCGAAATGCTCGGTGACGGCTTCCATCTCGATCGGGTTGCGCAGATCTGGCTTGTCCGAGCCGTATTTGCGCATGGCTTCGGCGTACGGGATGCGCGGGAACGCGCCCTCAGGCACTTCACGGCCATCGGCGAATTCGTTGAACACGCCCGCCAGAACCGGCTCGATCACGCCGAACACTTCGTCCTGGGTGACAAAGCTCATTTCCATATCGAGCTGGTAGAATTCACCCGGCGCCCGGTCGGCGCGGGCGTCTTCGTCACGGAAGCAGGGCGCGATCTGGAAGTAGCGGTCAAAGCCGGACACCATGATCAGCTGCTTGAACTGCTGCGGCGCCTGGGGCAGCGCGTAGAAATGGCCCGGATGCAGACGGGACGGCACCAGGAAGTCGCGCGCGCCTTCGGGCGAGGACGCCGTCAGGATCGGGGTCTGGTATTCGGTGAAACCTTCATCGACCATGCGGCGGCGCAGAGAGTCGATGATCTTCGAACGCAGCACGATGCGCTTGTGCAGGCTCTCACGGCGCAGGTCGATATAGCGGTGCTTCAGGCGCACTTCCTCGGACCAGTCCGGCTCGCCGAACACCGGCAGCGGCAGCTCCTCGGCGGCGGACTGGACCACAAGGTCTTCCACCAGCAGCTCGATCTCGCCCGTGGGCAGGTTCGGGTTGATGGTGTCCTCGGTGCGCGCCACGACCTTGCCGGTCACGGTGACCACACTCTCTGCGCGCATGCGCTCGAGGGTCGCGAAATTGGGATTATCAGGCTCCAGCACGCATTGGGTCAGACCGTAATGGTCGCGCAGGTCCACGAACAGCAGACCGCCATGGTCGCGTTTACGGTGGATCCAGCCGGAAAGACGCGCGGTTTCGCCCATTTGGGCTTTGCGCAGCTGTCCGCAGGTATGAGTGCGATAGGCGTGCATGGAAATTCGTCCGTTTCAATTGGGCGGTCGAGAAGCGGTTGGAAAAGGAACGTTTGCGGCCTTTCTGTCAAGCCATGCAACAGAGTTAAGCGCAAAGCGCTGCACACTGAGCGCTTGTGAGGCGGAGCGAACACAACGAATTTGCCTCCATGCGCGCCAAGATCTTCCATACCGGCTTCTGGGCGCTGGCGGGAACGCTGGCGATTCTGTGCTCACCGCTTCTTTTATGGCCGGGCCCGAGACCTGCGACATTCGCCATCGACGCGTTCGCCAAACTCTTCCGGCGCTGGCTGCAACTCTGCGGCGTCAGGGTCGAGTATCGCGGCCTTGAGCATATTCCGAAGGATCAGCCCGTCATCCTCGCCGCCAAGCACCAATCCTATGGCGACGGCCTGTGTCATCTCGCGCGTGACCCCGCCCTCGCCTACGTCATCGGCGACCATATGCTGCGCTTCCCGCTGGTGGGGCTGTATCTGCAACGCGCCGAAGCGGTGGTGGTGGACAATGACGCCGGCCGGCGCGCCAATGGCGCGCTGGATGAAGGCGTGGCGCGTCTGGCGCGAGACAGCCGCTCGGCCCTGATCTTTCCCGAAGGCGGCCTGACGCCCGTCGGCGGCGGACGCCGCTTCCGCAAGGGCGTACACCGTCTGGCCCAGACTCTGGATCGTCCGGTCATCCCCGTCGCCACCAATCTGGGCTGTTTCTGGCCAGAACAGGAGCCGGTGCTCTATCCGGGCACGGCCGTGATCGAATTCCTGCCTGCTATGAGCGCAGATACAGACAGCCGCAGTTTCATGACAGAGCTTCAGACGCGTGTGGAAGTCCGTACGCGGGAGCTGGAGGCGGAAGCCCTGGCGTCGAGATCACACATCGCCTGACCCGGCGAGTTTCATCCCCCTCACCGATGCCGCGCCAGAGACCGGGTTTCCCCTGGATCATCTTCACCTTCAGAACCCTTCGCCTCCCATGGTCCACCTGAGATGGTCCGTCTACGACCATGTTTCGCCCGGGAGTTTGCGAAACGAGAGCACAAGAGCGAGTGAACACTCACTCAGTATTGACAGCCCCGATTTTGAAAGGCAGATTGGCGGCGCGGTGAGTGAACGCTCACTCGATATACGAGCGCCCTCCCAGACAGGGCTGAGAGAACTGGAGATGACAATGGCGAATGACGCACTTCCGGACGCCCCTGACCCGCGCGGCGTGACGGCCGTGGACGGCACCGCCAAGGCGCGGATCGAACGCGCGGCGCTGGTGCTGTTCTCACAAAACGGCGTCGACGCGGTCTCCACCCGCGAGATCGCCGGCGCCGCTCAAGTGGCGGAAGGCTCGATCTACCGTCACTTCAAGAGCAAGGAAGTGCTGGCCGAGGCCCTGTTCGAGGCCATCCACTCACGCCTGTTCGATCTCGTTGAAACCGCGCTGGAAGACGCGGACGGGTTTGAGGACGCCGTGACCCGCGTTGTGGAGGTTTATTGCGAGGCGGCGGACGAAGACCCGGCGCTGTTTGAATACCACCTCATCCACATGTTCCGCTTTGGCCGCACAGACCGCGAAGGCCGCCCCGACCCGGTCCGCCTCATCGCAGAGGCCGTCGCGCGGGGCATCGAGGCTGGCGACTGTCCGCCCGGCGATCCGGAGCTGAAGACCGCCGCCGCGCTCGGCGTGGTGCTCCAGCCCGCCGCTCACCGCATGGCTGGACGGCTGCACGGCTTGATGACCGTGCGCAAGGCCGAGCTGGCCCGCGCTGCGCTCGCCGCCCTCAAGGCAGCCTGATCCACTCCCCTTTTCACGACGGCTACAGGAGGATTCCCATGATCCGCTCCGCCGCCTATTTCGTCGCCTACTGGCTGATCACCGTGATCTTTGCGCTGGTCTGCTCGCTGCTGGCGCTTATCCCAGGCCGCAAGCCCCTCGCCTATGGAATCCAGATGTACGGCTCGGCCCAGCGGGTCGCGCTCTATTTCATCGCGGGCGTCAGCATCGAGGTGCGCGGCCGGGACCGCCTGCCGCGCCAGCCCGCCGTCATCGCCGCCAAGCACCAGAGCTGGGGCGATGGCTTCGTGATGATCTCCGAACTCGCCAATCTGTCCTTTGTGGCGGGCGATCACCTTTATCGCTTCCCGCTGGTGGGCCGCATCCTGAAAAAGCTCGGCGCGATAGTCCTCTCCAATGGCGGGGGCGATGAGGCCCGCGCCCGGATGAATGAGGGTCTGGACGTGCTGCGCCGCGAAGGCCGTGACGTTCTGATCTATCCCGAGGGCCATCTGGCCGCGCCGGGCGAGAAACATGCCTATCGCAAGGGCGTCTGGCACCTATACGCTGATCTCAACCGGCCTTGCGTTCCGGTGGCCACCAATCTGGGCCTCGCCTGGGACCAGCAATCCTTCCGCAAAACCCCGGGCCGCGCTGTCGTGGAGTTTCTCGACCCGATCGAACCCGGCCTTGAGAAGGATGCATTCATGGAACGGCTGGAAGCCGTGATCGAAGCGCGCACCGACGCGCTGGTGAAGGAGGGGCTGAAATGAGCCTGAAGATCGTCTCTGCGCTGATGACCCAGCGCCGCTTCCTGCCGCTCTGGGTCGCCCAGACCCTGGGCGCCTTCAACGACAACCTGTTCCGCTATGCGCTGGTGGCGCTGGCGACCTATCAGGGCTGGACGGTGTTCGGCCTCGACAATCAGATCATGGTGCCTTTGGCGGCCACCGCCTTCACCGTTCCGATCTTCGCCTTCTCCGCCATTGCGGGTCAGGTGGCGGACCGGTTTGACCGCACGAAGATCATGCGCATCGCCAAGTTCGCCGAGATCATCCTGATGATCCTCGCCGCCATCGGATTCGTGTTCCAGCTGCCGCTGGCGCTCCTCGTCACGCTCTTCCTGATGGGCGTGCAATCGACCTTCTTCCTGCCCGCGCGCAATTCCGCGCTGCCCTCTCTGATGGCGCCGGAAGAGCTCGTCCCCGCCAATGCCGCGCTCTCGGGCGCCATCAATGTCGCCATCCTTGTGGGCGCCATTGGCGGCACGCTGCTGATCGCGCCGGACTGGGGCGTGCCCCTGATCAGCGCGCTTCTGGTGGTGATGGCCGTGCTGGGCTGGATCGCCATGCGCCAGCAAACCCCGGCCCCGGGCGGCAATCCGGATCTCAAGGTCCGCTGGGGCGTTCTGGGCGTGGTCTGGGAAACCCCGCGCATGCTGGGCTTTGCGTTCCGGGCGCCGGACGTGCTGCGGCCCTTGCTGGGCGTGGCGTGGTTCTGGATGCTGGCCGCGGCGGTCATCACCGTGCTGCCGCTCTTCACGCGTGACGTTCTGGGCGCGGATGAAGGCGTGGTTGCCGTCTTCCAGCTGATCTTCACCATTGGCGCGGCTCTGGGCGCAGTGATCTGCGGGTCACTGGCCAAATCCGGCGACGCCCTGCGTTTTTCGCTCATTGGCGCGATCATGCTGACCGTCTTTCCGACCGATATTGCGCTCTACACGCTCGGTCGCGCGCCCGGCGAGGCGTTGATCAGCGCCGACGCCTTCCTGATGGACCGCGCGAACTGGCGGATCCTGTTTGATCTTGCGGCCTCGGCGGTTGGCGGCGGACTGTTCCTGGTGCCCTTGCAAGCCATGGCGCAACGTCGCGCGAAGGAAGAGATGCGCGGGCGCCTTCTGGCGGCGTCCGGCGTGCTCAACGGGCTGGGCGGCACTCTGGGCCCGCTAGTGCTGCTTGTGATCGGGGCCAGCGCCCTGCCCTTGCAGGCCGCTTATGGATTTGTCGCTCTGGGCTCTTTGGGGGCCGCGCTTTTCATCATCTGGCGCATGCTGGCGCGGCGAAAAAGCGCTCAGTGAGCAGAAGGCTCGCCAAAGGGCGAAGTTCGGTATAATCGAGCACGCTATGGAATGGATCGCCGATACTGAGTCCCTCGCCCAGGCGTGCGCCAAGCTGCGCCAGGCTGAATATGTCGCCGTAGACACAGAGTTTATGCGCGAAAGCACCTTCTGGCCGCAGCTGTGCCTGATTCAGGCCGCAGGCGATGACACAGAAGTGCTGATCGACCCTCTGGCCGAAGGCCTCGACCTTCAACCCTTCTATGATCTTCTGACCGATCAGAACGTCATCAAGGTCTTCCATGCCTGCCGGCAGGATCTGGAGATCTTCTTCCACGAAGGCGGCGGCATCATCCCCAAACCGCTCTTTGACAGCCAGATCGCGGCCATGGCCGTGGGGCTGGGCGACTCGATCTCCTACGACAATCTGGTGCGCGCGCTGGTGAAGGTGAACCTCGACAAGGGGTCGCGCTTCACCGACTGGTCGCGCCGCCCGCTGTCGGACAAGCAGAAGGAATACGCGCTCGCCGATGTGACCCATCTGCGCGACCTGTTCCCGATCCTGCGCGAGAAGCTCGCCAAGGTGGGCCGCGAGGCCTGGCTGGCCGAGGAGATGAAGACCCTCACCGACCCGGCCACCTATGAAATGCACCCTGAAGACGCCTGGAAGCGTCTGAAGCTGCGCAAGACCACGGCAAAATGGCTGGCGGGCCTGAAGGCCGCCGCGCTGTGGCGCGAGACCGAAGCGCAGACCCGCGACATTCCCCGCTCGCGCATCATCAAGGATGATGGCCTGTATGAGCTGGCCCACGCCGCGCCGACCTCGCTCGATGATCTCAAGGGCCTGCGCGCGGTGCCCAAGGGCTTTGAACGCTCAAAGCCGGCCGAGCGCCTGATCGCGCTGATGACCGAAGCGCTGGCGGACCCCAAGGCCTATGCCCCCAAGGTGGACAAGCCCGAAGCGAGCCCGCCCAATCTGGGCCCGATCATCGAAATGCTGAAAGTCTTCCTCAAGGTCGTGTCCGACCAGGAAGGCGTCGCCAGCCGCCTGATCGCCACCGTGCCCGATCTGGAAAAACTCGCCGCCGACGACAATGCCGACATCCCCGCCCTCAAGGGCTGGCGTCGGGACGTGTTCGGCGCCGAAGCCCTGCGCCTCAAACGCGGCGAGCTGGCGCTGGTCCTGGAAAACGGCAAGGTCGAAGCGGTCGAGCTCGAATAGCGGGCTTTCAAACGCTTTGAATTCCCGGGCGAGCGTAGCGAGACCCGGGACCTCCCTCCGCTCTATGCGCCTTATTCTGCTTGGGACCCCGGCTCTGCGTTCCGCTTGGCCGGGGTTTCAGGTTTTCATACCCCCCTCTTTCCCGGCGAAGGCCGGGACCCAGCGATCATCAAGCGCTACACTTCCGGCTCTGGATCCCCGCCTGCGCGGGGAAAGAGACCGTGGGGTTCACGCACGCCAAAACGCCTCATGCCCGATGGGCTGAGGGGGCGAACGCGGGAAAACCGGCTCGGAATGTGTCTTAAAGACAAAGGGTAAGCACGAACCGGCCTTCCCGACGCTGGCGAACCCCTGTCACACTCAAGGCTTCACCGACGGCCTGCGCCGCCGCTCCCCGTCCCAAACCAGCGGTCGCGATCCGCCTCTCAACCGGGGAAAGGCAAAGGATAGGCGCGGTTTGGGTGGGGGAGGATAAGTCGCTAACGCCAGAGCGCCGAAACCAACTACTCGATCTGATTAAACCATGAAAATACATGGCTATTAGAAAAATTATCGTGCTGAATCTGTATCCGGCAACCCAAGCAACAAACATCGAGATGAATCAAAGAAACCATTATTTTAAATAATATTGAGGCTGGAATTTCGGATGCATTACTTGGTCCAGATTCTATATACATCCCACTTTCTTGAATGATGATTTTTCCATCAAGCTGATAGTCCCAATACGGTCTCATATGCGACCTGAGCGCCTTGCAATCACTGTCTAATATTTGCTCTGATTTGCCGTGAGAAAAACTATTCCTCATTTTTTGCAAATATTTCAGAGGTCTCCATATGTGTTCGGGTGCACCCAGAGCTCTAAAATAAGCAATTGCAACCGCCAAATCAGAACGATCACCATACAACCCATCAAAACCAGGCAGCACTTCCGTCAACTTTGCGATAGACATTTTCTCAAGTAAAAAATGCGCCCTCAGTACAATGGCTAGATCATCTTGAGTTTTAAAGAGCTCTAGTTGAGCTTCCTTATTGAATGCCTTCGGAGAGAAAACATCTTTCATTGCGACACGCTTTAGAGCGGAATATTGTCGTGCTTCTTCCAGGGATTGGTGAGTTCCTTGTTGCGCAGGGTGCGCAGGGCCTTGATCAGGCGGAAGCGGGTGTTGTGCGGCTGGATCACATCATCCAGGAAGCCGCGTGAGGCCGCGACGAACGGGTTCGCGAAGCGGTCTTCATAGGCCTTGGTGTGTTCGGCCATCTTGGCTTCATCACCCAGATCCTTGCGGTGGATGATTTCCGCCGCGCCCTTGGCGCCCATCACCGCGATTTCCGCGCTCGGCCAGGCATAGTTGATATCGCCGCGCAAATGCTTGGACGCCATCACGTCATAGGCGCCGCCATAGGCCTTGCGCGTGATGACAGTCAGCTTGGGGACGGTGGCTTCGGCATAGGCGAACAGAAGCTTCGCGCCATGCTTGATCAGCCCGCCATACTCCTGCTTGGTGCCCGGCAGGAAGCCCGGCACGTCCACAAAGGTGATAAGCGGAATTTCAAAGGCGTCGCAGAAACGCACGAAACGCGCGGCCTTCTTGGAGGCGTCAATGTCGAGCACGCCCGCGAGCGAGAGCGGCTGGTTGGCGACGAAGCCCACGGTCTGGCCTTCCAGACGGCCAAAGCCCACCACGATATTGGTCGCGTAATCGGGCGCGATTTCATAGAAATCGCCCTCATCGGCCACCTTTTCGATCAATTCCTTGATATCATAGGGCTTGTTCGGGTTCGGCGGCACCAGCGTATCAAGGCTCGGCTCGGCGCGGTCGGGCGCGTCGAACACCTCCCGGAGCGGCGGCTTTTCACGGTTGGACGCCGGCAGGAAGTCGATCAGGCGACGCACCTGGACCAGCGCCTCGATATCGTTCTCGAACGCGCCCTCGGCGACGCCGGATTTCCTGGCGTGGACGGACGCGCCGCCCAGCTCTTCATGGGTGACGACCTCGTTTGTGACGGTTTTCACCACGTCCGGGCCCGTCACATACATGTAGGAGGTGTCCTTCACCATGAAGATGAAGTCGGTGATGGCGGGCGAATAGACATCGCCGCCCGCGCACGGGCCCATGATGACGGAGATCTGCGGGATCACGCCCGAGGCCAGCGTGTTGCGCTGGAAGATCTCGGCATAGCCGCCCAGCGCGTCCACGCCTTCCTGGATGCGGGCGCCGCCGGCGTCAAACAGGCCGATGATCGGCGCGCCGTTCTTCAGCGCCGCATCCTGCACCTTGCAGATCTTGCGGGCGTGGGCGGCGGACAGCGAGCCGCCGAACACGGTGAAATCCTTGGCAAAGACGTAGACTAGACGGCCATTGATCGTGCCGGAGCCCGTCACCACGCCATCGCCGGGGATCTTCTTGTCGGCCATGCCGAATTCGGTGCAATCATGCTCGACAAACATGTCGAGCTCTTCAAAGCTGCCTTCGTCCAGCAGCACGTCCAGACGCTCGCGCGCGCTCAGCTTGCCCTTTTCATGCTGGGCCTTGATGCGGGCTTCGCCCCCGCCCATGCGGGCCGCTTCACGTTTCGCGTCGAGCTGTTCCAGGACGGCTTTCATCAGCCTTCACTCCCAAGTTTTTTGTTCGTTGTGAGCTAGCTAGCACCGGTCTGGCGGTGGGCGCAAATCATGGGTGGTGCTGAGCTGAATTCCCTCATCCTCTTTCCCCGCGTAGGCGGGGATCCAGAGGTCATGAAACGTTGAGCTCTCGGCTCTGGGCCCCCGCCTGCGCGGGGGAAGAGAAGTGAGTGGGTTTGGTCGCTCCGCTTGGCCGGGGTTTCAACGTCTGAGCTAAAGCCCCGCCTCATCCAGCGCCCGCATGACGGTCTCGCAGGCGATGAGGTCGCGCTTGCGGTTGGCGGCGGCGAGCGCGGCTTCGGCGTCTTCGCCCCAGCGCTCGATCTGGTAATCGTCATCCACGCGCGCCGCTTTCCAGACGGCTTCGGCGTCCGCCTCGCCTTCGAGCAGCGCGAACGCCAGGATCGCCGAGCCAAGGATGGGCGTGACGCTGACCAGAGCCGTCAGACGCAGATCATCCTGCGCCAGAGCGCGGGCCTTGAGCGCCGCGATGGAGCTTTCAGGCTGTTCCAAAGCCAGCACGGTCGCAGCGGCGTTGAGCGGCGCGTCGAGCGCGGTTTTCGCCCACTCCAGATACGGGTCCCACAGTTCCGCCTGACGGGCGGCGAGCTGGGACTCCTCAGCGCGATGGCTCAGAAGGTCAGTGCGGCCGAAATTCGCCACTTCCTCGGCTGCGCCTTCGCGCACCGCTTCCATCCGGTCGAGCGCCACATGCAGGATGCGGGTAATCGGCATGGTGAAAGGGTCGATCACCGTCTCCTGCGCCGCCCATTCCGCCGCGAGCGCCGTCGCCAGCGTTTCGGACGGCACGTGCAGGGCGCGCTTGGCCGGGGTCTTCACCGGACGACCATCGAGCAGGATCGACCAGCCGCCCTCGCCGGGCTGAGTGCTGACCTCCTTATAGAACCGCTTGGGCAGTTCCCGGTTCTCGGCTTTCGCCTTGGACATGCTCATGCCGCGCTGGCTCCGTTTTCCGCAAAGGCGTCGAGCGCCGCATTCAGACAATCAAATTCATCATGGATGGAGTGGGCGCCGCCCTCGGCGATCTCCTCAGGGGTGTGAAAGCCCCAGCTCACGCCCAGCGCATGAGTATGCGCCGCGCGCGCCATGCGCATATCCCAACTGGTGTCGCCAATCATCACGGTGCGATGGGCGTCGACGCCGGTTTCCTTCATCGCATCCAGCACCATGCGCGGATCGGGCTTGCCCGCCCCGCCATCCACGGTCTGGAAGGTCTGAAAGTATCTGTGCAGGTCGTGATGCTCGAACACGATGTCGAGCCCGCGCCGCGCCTTGCCGGTCGCCACGCCCAGAAGCCAGCCTTCATCGGCGAGCCGTTCAACGGTTTCTTTCGCGCCCGCATAGAGCGGTTCTGAGAACCCGTCCTGGGCGCGCATCTCCACAAAGGCCTGCTTGTAGAAATTCGCCAGCTCGGGCACGCGCTCGACGGGATAGTCGGCCGGGGCGAGTTGTGCCACGGCCTCGCCCAGCTCCAGCCCGACGATCATGCGCACCTTGTCATAGGAGATCTCGCCCAGACCGGCGCGATCAAAGGCGCGGGTCATGGCGCGGTGGATCACCTCGCGGCTGTCAACGAGCGTGCCGTCAATATCGAAGACGGCGAGCTTGAGTTCGCTCATTCGAGCGCCTCCTCGACCAGCATCAGATTGTCGCCCGGATTGAACCCGAGCGCGTCAAAGCTGTCGGCCATGTGTTTGGGCAGGTCCGCCTCGATCACCAGCGGTTTCTGGCCTTCGCGCGGAATCTCGATCTTGCGCGCATGCAGGTGCAGCTTGCGCGACAGGCCTTCGGGATCGGGATAATCGCAGGTGTATTTGCCGTCGCCATAGATCGAATGCCCCATGGCCTGCATGTGCACGCGCAGCTGATGGGTGCGCCCGGTCTCGGGCCGCAGCACGACCCAGCATGCCCGCGCGCCGGCATTGTCGGCCACCGCATAGCGGGTCAGCGCGTGCTGGGCGCCCTCCTCGCCATGACGGGCGCCGACCATCAGCTCGCGATCGCCTTCCATGGACTTCTTCATGAAGCCCTTGATCTCGCCCGCGCGCGGCGCCGGAAGCCCCAGGCAGATCGCCCAATAGGTCTTCTTCACGTCACGGGTCTGGAACAGGCGCGCCAGACGCTTGGCGCTCTGGGCGGTCTTGGCCACCACCAGAACGCCGGAGGTGTCCTTGTCGAGCCGATGCACCAGCCTGGGCTTCTGATCACCCTTGCCGAAGGCCTGCAGCAAATGATCCAGATGCATCGTCACCTTGGAGCCGCCCTGCACCGCCAGTCCCGGCGGCTTGTTCAGCGCGATCATCTGCTTGTCTTCATAGATCACCAGCGAACGCGCGAACTGCGCATCCTGACGGGTGATCGAGCCCTGGTCGCGCGGCTCGCCGGCGTCGGGCATGGGCGGCACGCGCACGGACTGGCCCGCGCTGAGGCGCTGATTGCCCTTGGCCCGGCCGCCATCCACGCGAATCTGGCCGGTGCGCAGCAATTTCTCGATCATGCCATGGCGGACATGAGGGAAATGCTTCTTGAACCAGCGATCGACGCGCATCTCGTCTTCATCGCGGGTGACTTCAACCGTCTGTACTCCGCTCATGCGGCAAACACCTTTCGCGCCAGGATCAGCCCGACGAACACTGCGGCCAGAGAAGCCATCAGCGTTCCGCCCGCATAGATCGCGGCCATCACATAAGTCTTGCGCTCCACCATCACCAGCACATCCAGGGAGAAGGCGCTCATCGTCGTGAACGCGCCCAGAAACCCGACGCCCAGCGCATAACGCAGCTCGGTGGCGTCCGGACGGCCCGCACTGGCCAGCCAGCCCACCAGCAGCCCCATCATCAGACAGCCCAGCACATTCACCGTGAACGTGCCGTACGGCCATTCCGGCCCGATGAGCCTGAGACCCGCCTGATTGACGAAGTGCCGCGACACCGCGCCCAGCGCGCCGCCCAGCGCTATGAGAAGCACATGTTGCATGGGCGAGAGGGTTAGGCGCGTGAGCGCGATGGCGCAAGAGGATCAGGCGGTGGGGATGGGTCGCTAGGGTGAGAAAACCTACTCTCCGCGCTTGGCCCGCTCCGCCCGCACCGCGCGAAACCGCTCCAGCCGTTCCAGCAGGGCTGCTTCACGGCCCTGGGGTTTGGGCTCGTAGAAGGTGGGGGGCTTGCCCATTTCGGTGGGGAAATAGTTCTGGCCCGAGACGCCGCCTTCCACGTCATGGTCGTACTCATAGCCCTTGCCATAACCCACCTCTTTCATGAGCTTGGTGGGGGCGTTGAGGATATGGGCGGGCGGCATGAGGGAACCCGTTCCCTTGGCGGTGCGCAGGGCGGCTTTCCAGGCGGTGTAGACCGCGTTTGATTTGGGCGCGCACGCGATGTGGACCACGGCCTGGGCCAGCGCCAGATCGCCTTCCGGACTGCCCAGAAACTCATAGACATCCTTGGCCGCAAGGGCCGCGTGCACGGCGCCGGGGTCGGCGAGGCCGATCTCCTCATTCGCCATGCGCACGATGCGGCGCGCCAGATAGAGCGGGTCCTCGCCCGCGCTCAGCATGCGCGCCAGCCAGTAGAGCGCGGCATCCGGGTCCGAGCCGCGCACGGACTTATGCAGCGCCGAGATGAGGTTGTAATGCTCCTCCCGGTCCTTGTCGTAGACCGGGGCGCGCTTTTGCAGCACCGAGGAGAGGTCCTTGAGGTCCAGAGGCGTCTCGGGTTTCAGCGCGATCAGCTCTTCAGCGAGGTTCAGCATGTAGCGGCCATCGCCATCCGCCATGGCGATCAGGCCTTCGCGCGCCTCTTCGGTCAGGGGCAGCGTCGTCCCCTCCTCGGCCTCGGCGCGCCTGAGCAGTTTTTCCAGCGCTTCGGCGTCGAGCCGCTTGAGCACCATCACCTGACAGCGCGACAGGAGCGCGGCGTTGAGCTCGAAGCTGGGATTTTCCGTGGTGGCGCCCACAAGGGTGATGATCCCCTCCTCGGCGACCGGCAGAAAGCCGTCCTGCTGGGCGCGGTTGAAGCGATGGATCTCGTCCACGAACAGCAGCGTGCCTCGCCCCGCCTGACGACGGGCGCGGGCGCGATCAAACGCCTTCTTGAGATCGGCGACGCCGGAGAAGACCGCCGAGATAGCGTCAAACTCGAGCCCCGCCCTTTCAGCCAGGAGACGCGCAATGGTGGTCTTGCCCACGCCCGGCGGCCCCCACAGGATCAACGAGGACAGGCGCCCCTGCGCGAGCATGCGCCCCAGCGGGCCATCCGGGCCCAGCACATGGTCCTGGCCCACCACATCCTCGAGCGTTTGCGGGCGCAAACGGTCGGCCAGCGGGCGTGGCGCTTCGGTCTCAAGACCGGCGGAGGAAAACAGATCGCTCATGGCGCGGACTATGGGCTAAGCTGACCCGTGTTCGCAAATGTTCACACCAGCGGAGCGCAGAGATGAGTGAGACGACGAAACCCAACCCCGTCACGCCCTATCTGAGCGTGCGCAATGGCATAGAAGCCATCAGCTTCTATGAACAGGCCTTCGGCGCGGAAGAAGCTGAACGCTATGAGTTTGAAGGCAAGCTCGGCCACGCCGCCCTGCGCATCAATGGCGGAGTGATCTTCATGGCGGACGAGTTTCCCGAACACGAAGCCATGACCGGCAATGTGGCGCCGCCAACGCTGGGCGACCGCACCACCTTCACGATCAGTCTTCAGGTGGACGACGCGGACGCCTGGCACCAACGCGCGGTCGAGGCCGGATGCACCTCGATCCGGGATGTCACCGAGGAGTTCTTCGGCCGGCACGGCAAGGTGCGCGACCCTTACGGCCATGTCTGGTCATTGGTGACGATGAAGGCCAAGGCCTGATCAGGCGTCCGGCCCCACCTTGTAGTGATTGCCGATCAGCATGACGGTCAGGAGCGCGCCGGCGATGATGCTGGCGAAGCCGAACCAGGGCTCCCAGTGGAGCGCGTAGCTGAGGATCAGCACGAGGATGCCCGCCAGTACGGGCAAAGCCCAGAGAAGGATGGTTTTCGGCGTCAACGCGGGACGGGCGGGCGTTTCACTCATATCGGCTCTCTCTGGCCCGGACTGCGACAAACAGCCGGGAACGGTTCTCTTTTGTACGCTTTGCCTGTATATGGCGCGCCTTGCTTGAGCATGAAACCCTGACCATGACCGATCTGCACCTGGAAATCTCGAAGGACTTCACCTTCGACGCAGCGCACCATTTCGAGCACAAGGACGCTGATCATCCGTTTTCGCGGATGCACGGGCATTCCTTCGCCGGCACGGTGACGCTGACCGGTTCGCGTGCGGCCGAAAGCGGCATGGTCAAGGATTTCTGGGAAATCGAGGCCGAGATCAACAAGATCCGCGAACAGCTCGACCACCGCCTCCTCAATGATGTGGAAGGTCTGGAGCATCCGTCTCTGGAAGCGATCGCCTATTGGGTGTTCGAGCGCCTCGAGAAAACCCTGCCAGGTCTGACTGCTGTCGAGATCCGCCGCCCGAGCTGTGGCGAGAAGGCCGTGGTGCGTCGGGGTTAGCGTTCCGATACTCGGTGAAGGTCTCAGAGAACCGTTTGTCCGGCTAACGCGGATTCATCCTGTCATTAAAACACTTCTCTTGCCCTGCGAAGGCAGGGGCCCAGAGCCGAATGCGCAGCGCCAGACGATCTCTGGATCCCGGCCTACGCCGGGAAAGAGGGTTTAATGTCCCCACTCACTCTTCAGGATGAAGCGTAACAGCAAACCGAACCCGCAGGGTTCGCAAGCGCGACCGCGCGTCCGAAGCTTTAGCGAGGATCGTCACGCCCACGGGCGTGACCCCAATCATAACGCCTCGAACACATCCCGGCGGAGCCGGGGGTCGAAATGCTGGCCTCCGTCCACGCAGACAATCTGCCCAGAGACTGACGGCGTATTCACAAAGAAGCGCAGCGCCGCGACCAGATCCTCCGGCGTCGAGCCGCACTTGAGCGGATTGTCGTCATGCACGCGCTGGAACTCGGCTTCGGAATGGTGCGCGCTCGGCAGGGTCAGGCCCGGCGCGATGGCGTTGATCCGGACTTTCGGCGCCAGCGACTTCGCCAGCATCTCCGTCATGGTCTTCAATGCGGCCTTGGAGAGCGTGTAGGAGAAATAATCGGCATTGAGATTGAAGAGCTTGTAATCAAGCACATTCACGACGCTGGCGCGCTCAAGCCCTTGCCCGGCCACCGCCTTTGTCAGAAGCGCCGGCGCCAGCGTGTTCGCCGTCATGTGACGGTGAAAGCTCTCGGCGCCCAGATCCTCAAGCTGGTCCTGCTCGAAGATCGAGGCGGAATTGACCAGAACGCCCACGGGACCCAGCGCTTGATTGGCGCGTGCGACCAGGCTTGCCGCCTCTTCCGGCTTTGACAGATCGGCGCCCAGCGCGATGGCGCGCACGCCTCTGATCTCTTTGACCAGCGCCTCGGCCTCATCCGCCGAGCTGTTGTAATGGATGATCACATCATGGCCGTCCGCAGCCAGCGCCTCGATGAAGGCGCGGCCCAGTCGCTTGGCGCCGCCGGTGACCAGCGCTGCAGGTTTTTGGCTCGAAGGGTCGCCCATGATAATCCTATCTGCACTCTATCGGCCCAGAGCGGTTTGGCGCCGGGCCATTCCGGCTTATACCGCTCCTGAAGACTGGATGTAGAGGCCGCTTTATGAAACTCGACGCCCTGGCTGCACAAAACGCCGCGAACGCCCGTCCTGATTATGCAGGCGAGCGGGTCAGCGTGCGCGTCAATCGCCTCCGCCTTGAGGCGGAAGTGGGCGTCTATGATTCAGAGCGCGGCCGCAAGCAGCCTTTGGAGATCAGCCTGACCGCCGAGGTCGCGCCTGAAGCCACGCATCCCAATGGCGCCCTCGGGGAAGCGGTGAACTACGCCGCCATGGCCGAGACCGTGCGTCAGATCGTGGGGTCCGCGCATCATGATCTGCTGGAAGACCTCGCCCAGACAATCGCCGACACCCTGTTCGCCGATCCACGCGTGAAACGCCTTGACCTGACGCTCGACAAGCTGACCGCTCTCGAGGATGCCGAGAGCGTGGGCGTCAGCCTCAGCCGCTGGCGCTGACGACTCAGAACTTCGCGCCTATCTTAGGCCCATGGTCAAAGCCAACCGCCCCGACGCGCCCCCGCTCGACAAAGCCTCCGACGCTGGCCCCAGGCCGGCGCCGAAGGAGTATCGCACCGGGCCGGAGATCATCGCCGACTATGTAAAGAACCTGTCCCAGGGGCCGGGCGTCTACCGCATGTATGGCGAGGATGGCGAGGTCCTCTATGTGGGCAAGGCAAAGAAGCTCAAGAACCGGGTGTCGAACTACGCCAAGTCCGGCGGGCACACCAATCGCATCGCCCTGATGATCTCGCTGACGCGGTCGATGGAGTTTGTCCTCACCCGCACCGAGACCGAAGCGCTGCTGCTTGAAGCAAACCTCATCAAGCGCCTGAAGCCCCGCTTCAACATCCTGCTGCGTGATGACAAGAGCTTTCCCTACATCCTGATCCGCCGCGATCATGAAAGCGCGCAACTGACCAAGCATCGTGGCGCGCGCAAGGCCAAGGGCGATTATTTCGGCCCCTTCGCCAGCCCCAGCGCGGTCAACAACACGCTGAACACGCTGCAGAAGGCTTTCGGTATAAGAACCTGCACCGACAGCGTTTATGAGGGCCGGACCCGTCCCTGCATGCTCTATCAGATCAAGCGCTGCGCAGGGCCTTGCGTCGATCTTGTCAGCCCGGCCGACTATGACGAGCTGGTGCGCGAGGCGAAGGACTTTCTGTCGGGTCGGTCAAACAGCCTGCGCCAGCGGCTTCAGGACGAGATGACCGCGGCCTCTGAAAATCTCGACTTTGAGACCGCCGCCAAGCTGCGAGACCGCATCCGCGCCATCGCCGCCGTCACAAGCCAGCAGGACGTCAATCCGGACGGCGTGGAGGACGCCGACGTCATCGCCCTGCATCAGGAAGGTGGGAAGACCTGTGTGCAGATCTTCTTTTTCCGCGCCGGGCAGAACTGGGGCAATCGCGCGCTCTATCCCAAGCACGAACAGGATGCGGCGCCGGACGAGATTCTGTCCGCCTTCATCGCCCAGTTCTATGACGACAAGCCGGCGCCGCGCCTGATCCTCACGAGTTCTGACCCGCAGCAGGCCGAGCTCCTGGCCGAAGCCCTGACCCTGCGCGCCGGTCATCCGGTCGAGATCAGGACCCCCAAGCGCGGCTCGAAGAAAGCGCTCGTGGAAGCGGCCGAACGCAACGCCAAGGAAGCGCTGGGCCGCAATCTGGCGGAAAGCCGCTCCCAGGCGCAACTGCTGGACGGCGTGGCGCGGGTCTTTGGTCTGGAAGAGCGACCGGAGCGGATCGAAGTCTATGACAACTCCCACATCCAGGGCACGAATGCGCTCGGCGCGATGATCGTGGCGGGCCCTGAAGGGTTCGATAAGCAGAGCTATCGCCGCTTCAACATGAAAGGCGATGACGCGGCGACCAATGACGACTTCGCCATGATGCAGGCGATGATCCGGCGCCGGTTCACCCGGCTTCAGAAGGAACGCGAGGACGGCGTTCCTGTACCCGATCTTATCCTGATCGATGGCGGCAAGGGCCAGCTTTCATCGGTCATGGAGGTCATGGAAGAGCTCGGGGTGGATGATGTCGCCGTCGCCGCCGTGGCCAAGGGCCCGGACCGGGATGCGGGCCGGGAAGTCTTCTACATGCCCGGCAAGCCGCCCATCCGCCTGCCCATGAATGATCCGGTGCTGTATTACCTTCAACGCATCCGTGACGAGGCGCACCGCTTCGCCATCACCGGCCACCGGGCCAAGCGCGCCAAACAGATACGCGAAAATCCGCTCGACGAGATCGACGGCGTTGGCGCCACGCGCAAGAGCGCGCTTCTGAAGCATTTCGGCTCTGCCAAGGCCGTCTCCCGCGCCAATCTGGCGGATCTCGAAGCCGTTGAGGGCGTCTCCAGAGCCCTCGCCCGGAAGATCTATGAGCATTTCCATGAATAGCGTCCTGCGACAGCTGCCCAACATCCTCACCATCGGACGCGCCCTGGCGGGCGTGATTGGCGGCTGGGTGCTGGTGCAAAGTTCGCTGGCGATGCTGGAATCAGACGCGGTCCGACTGGGGCTGATTGCCGCAGCAGTCTTCGTGGTCGCGGCCCTCACGGACTGGCTCGATGGATGGCTCGCGCGGGCCATGGGCGCGCAGAGCGCCCTCGGCGCCCTGCTCGACCCCATCGCCGACAAGGTGCTGGTGGGCGGGTATCTGATCGCCTACTGCGTCATTAGCGGTTTTGACGCCTATCTCGTCTTGCCCGTCATCGCGATCATCGGGCGGGACGCCGCCATTACAGCCCTACGTTTTATCCTCCCCTCCAAAGGCGCTCTGACCGTAACCTCGACCGCCAAGATCAAGACCGCGCTTCAGATGGTGATTACCGCCGCGCCCTTCGTTCTGGTGATGATCGGCATGACCGACCTCGCCCTGTGGTATCATTACTGGGTTGGGGCGGTCTGGTTTCTGGCGCTGCTGACGGTCTGGTCGGCGCGTCCCTATGTGCTGGCGGCCTTCAAGAACTGACGCCGCACAACGCAGACGCGAAATGACCTGTTAACCAGACTGAATCGAGTGTGTGAACGTGCTCAATTTCGACGCTTAACAGCTATCCCGCAGGTCACCATGTCGTTCTCGATCGATTATAAAACGCGCATCGCCTTCATGAAGATCAAGGAGCAGGAACGCGAGCTGCTTCGAGAACTCAAACCTGTCATCGCCCGGGAATTTCCCGCCACCCTGGACGCTTTTTACGAGCATCTGAAGGGCTGGCCGGAAATCTACGGCATGTTCGGCGGTGATGCTGGCGTCAAACATGCTCGCGACAAGCAACTCGAACACTGGATGAAAATCGCGGACGCCAAGTTCGATGACGAGTACACCCGCTCCGTCACCGCCATCGGCGACGCGCACGCCCGACTGAAACTCCAGCCGCAATGGTATTTCGGCGCCTACAACTTCCTGATGATGGGACTGATCGAAGCCGTGCTGAACGATCAGCGCAAGAAAGGCTCACCCATCAACTGGAAACGCCATTCCGAAGCCGCGCGTCAACGGGTCTCGGTTCTGGTCAAGGCTGTCATGCTCGACATGGAGCTGGTGCTGACCGTGATCTATGAGCGTCAGAACGAAGAGCGTCTGGCGATCTTCGATCAGCTGGCCACCGAAATGGAAGGCCAGATCGGAGCGATTTCAGACACACTCGCCAAGACCTCGACCGATCTGGCGGAAAGCGCGCGCTCCATGGCGAGAGACGCGGAAACCTCATCCCAGCAGGCCTCCACCGTCGCCGCGGCTGCAGAGGAAGCCACCGCGACCGCACAAAGCGTTGCGGGCGCGTCATCGGAACTGACCAAGGCCATCCAGGAGATTTCAGCCAGCGCAGGCGAAGCGGCCTCCGGATCCTCGCAGGCCGCCCAACAGGCGGAACGCACACGCGTCACCATGAATACGCTGGATGAAGCCGCTCAGAAAATTGGTGAGATCATCACCCTGATCGAGGGCGTGGCCGAACAGACCAATCTGCTGGCGCTGAACGCCACGATCGAAGCGGCGCGCGCTGGCGACGCCGGCAAGGGCTTCGCCGTCGTGGCCAGCGAGGTGAAGTCACTGGCCGGACAAACCGCCAAAGCGACTGACGAAATCTCCCAACAGATCAACAACATACAGACGGTTGTGAAAAGCGCGGTCGAAGCCATTGAAGACGTGGCGCGGTCGGTTGAACGGGTCAATGGCGTCTCCACCTCGATTTCCGCCGCCGTGGAAGAACAGAACGCGGCAACCGCCGAGATCAGCCGGAACACGGAACAGACCGCCCAAAGCTCGGGGTCTGTGTCCCAGACCATCGCTGGCGTGCTCAACAGCGTGCAGAGCACGGCGACGTCCGCCAAAGGTTTGGTGCGGTCTTCTGATGAACTGGGCCAACAGGCCGCCAAGCTCCGCTCGGATGTGGCCGACTTCCTTGCCCGGTTAAGGGCCGCTTAAACCTCAGACCCTATGCAGGACGCCACAATAGAGATGTAGTTCCAAGTTATTGTATAATAACGTTATTCGGAGCACTCTGGCGCAACTTGCATCGGGTACTAATGATATGAGCGAAGTGTCTGACTCCTTCTCTGCGGATGTGGCCGAAGCCTCCGCCAGAATTCGAGCCGACTTGGGTTCCCGCTTGGAATTTCTCGACTTTTCAGAGTCGGACCGTGAATCTCTGCGCCGGCTGAAACCCTTTATCGAGCAGATACTGCCGGGCGTGCTGGACCAGTTCTATGCCGATGTCCTCGACACGCCTGCAACCGCAGCTTTCTTTCCCACTGACGCCATTCGCCGCCATGCGCAGCAGAAGCAGTTCGAGCACTGGATGGAAATCTGCTCGGCCCGTTTTGCTCAGGACTACGTGACTTCGGTCTCCAGGATCGGGATGACCCACGCCCGCCTTGAACTGGAGCAGCGCTGGTATTTCGCCGCCTACCAGAAAGTGATCAGCGGCGTGCTGTGCGCACTCAATCGCCTGCGCCTGAAAGAAGCCGGACTGATGCGCCGAGGCGTCATCGAGCGTCTCGACGCCGATATCCAGGCGCTGACCAAGGCGGCCTTCCTGGATATGGATCTGTGTCTGAGCACGATCGAGGCGGATATGCGCAATCGCCGGGACGCCGAACGTCGACGGCTGGCGAACGATTTCGAGCGCTCTGTCTCCACGATCGTCCGAACCGTCTCGAGCGCGGCTGCAGAACTCTCCGAGACAGCCCGCTCCATGTCCCATACCGCCCAATCGGCCTCGTCCCGCTCGGAGACCGTCGCCGCCGCTGCAGAAGAGGCGAATGTCACAGCGCAAATGGTGGCCCAGGCCGCATCCGAGCTCGACGGCGCCATTCAGATGATCGCGCAGAATGTGGCTCTGTCCTCCGAAACCGCCAGCGGCGCGCATGCGGAAGCCGAAGAGACGAGCGAAACCATGGCCCAGCTGAGCGCTGCGGCGGATACGATCGGTGAGATCATCTCGCTCATCGAAACCGTGGCTGACCAGACCAATCTTCTGGCGCTGAACGCCACCATCGAGGCTGCGCGCGCCGGTGAAGCGGGCAAGGGTTTCGCCGTCGTCGCAAGCGAGGTCAAGGCGCTGGCAAGCCAGACCGCCCAGGCCACCGACCAGATTTCACAGCAAGTTTCCCATATCCAGAGCGTGGTCGCGCGGGCTGTGAGCGCCATCCAGGCCGTCACCCGCTCGATCCAGCAGGTCAATGAGGTGAGCACCACCATTTCAAGCGCCGTGGAAGAACAAAGCGCAGCCACAGCCGAAATCAGCCGCACCACGGATCAGACAGCCCGAAGCGCCGGTTCGGTGTCCGAGGAGATCCTGCTGGTCCAGACTGGCGCCGAGGAGACCAGTACGGCGGCGCACTCCGTCGTTCAGGCCTCTGATTCGCTTGGAAGGCTGGCCAGCCAGCTCCAGAGCGACATGACCGAATTCCTGGCCAAGCTGAACGCCGCCTAGAACAGGCTGCCCTGATCCGGACTGGACGGTTTCTTTCGGGATGTCGTCGCGGATTTTGGACGCGCAGCAGGCTCAGGAGCGCTGGAGGGCGAGGCCGAAGATGCGCCGTCAACGATGGCCCCCCTCGTCGTGTCCTCAAATACCAGCGTCACCGCCTGACCGGAGGTCAAGGCCGCGCCCTGGCGCACCAGCGCGCCGGACTCATCCTTCACCAGAGCAAACCCGCGCCTGAGCACCGATTTGTGCGAGAGCGCCTCGAGTCGCGCGCCCAGAGATCCGAGCGTCCGGGCCTGATCACCGAGTTCCCGGCGAAACGCCTGTTCCAGCCGGGCGCCGGACTGCTGGAATCGATCGCCCTTGATCGCCAGATCGCGCCTGAGGGCCGTGGGCCGCATCTGGAGCGCCGCCGCCTGCAATCGGGTCTGCTTGCGCTCCAGACCCGACTGAGCCGCGCCATTGAGCCGGCTGGCGATGAAGTCGAGCTTTTGGTTGTTCTCATTGAGTGTGGCCCGAGGGCTGGGCAGGCCGCGAGAAGCGGATTTCAGATCCGCCGCCTTGCGATCAAGACCGCGCACCAGGGCGCTCATCAGCCGGGCGGTGGTTGTGGAGATGCGTTCAACCAGTTCGCGCCGGACCGGCACGGCGATCTCGGCCGCGCCTGTCGGCGTGGGCGCGCGACGGTCCGAGGCGTAATCGATCAGCGTGGTGTCGGTTTCATGCCCAACCGCTGAAATCAGCGGAATGCGAGAGGCAGCGGCGGCGCGCACGACGCGCTCTTCGTTGAAGCACCACAAATCCTCGATCGAACCGCCGCCTCGCGCCACAATCAGAACGTCGGGAACTGGCACTGGCCCGCCCGGCTCAATCGCGTTGAAACCCTCGATCGCATGGGCGATCTGATCCGCCGCCTTCTCGCCCTGCACCAGGACGGGCCAGAGCAGAACATGGACCGGGAAGCGGTCTTCCAGACGATGCAGAATATCGCGGATCACCGCCCCTGTCGGAGAGGTCACGACCCCGATCACGCGCGGTAGGAAGGGCAGTGCGCGCTTTCCATCAGGAGAGAACAGGCCTTCGGCCGCGAGCGCCTTCTTGCGCGCTTCCAGAAGCGCCATAAGCGCTCCTTCGCCCGCCGGCTCCATCCGCTCGATGATCATCTGGTATTTCGAGCGCCCGGGGAAGGTCGACAGACGCCCCTCGGCGATCACCTCCAACCCTTCCTCTGGCCGGAAATTGAGATGAGCGGCGACGCCTTTCCACATCACCCCGTCTATGACCGCCTTGTCGTCCTTCATGTCGAGATAGACATGGCCGGACTTGGCGACGGTCACGCGGCCCAGCTCCCCCCTCACACGCACATGGTCATAGGCCTGCTCGACCGTCCGCTTGAGAGCGTTGGAGAGTTCGGAAACCGTATATTCGGGCGTGTTGGAAGCGCTGGCGTCTGTCATCCCGTCACCCTAGCCGCGGATTCGGATTGCGTGTACCGCTCAGGCGCCGTTGACCTGCGCGCCCGTCGGGGCCATTCAGCTGTCGCAGACCTTCTGACTTCTCGCTTTCAGGACCACAAGGGCGGACCATGAACATTCTCATCATCGGATCGGGCGGCCGCGAGCATGCCCTTGCCTGGAAGATTTCCCAAAGCCCGCTGGTGGACACCATCTGGTCTGCGCCCGGCTCGCCGGCCATGGACCAGTTCGGTCCCTGCTTCGACGTGCAGCCTGATGATGTGGAGAAGCTCGAACAGCTCGTCCTGCAGCTCGAACCCGATCTCATCGTCATTGGTCCTGAAGTCCCCCTCGCGCTCGGCGCCGCGGACCGTTTGCGCGCACGCGGCTTTGACGTGTTCGGCCCGAACAGGGAGCCGGCCCAGCTTGAAGCCTCCAAGGGCTTCTCCAAGGATCTGATGGCCAAGCTGGGCGTGCCGACCGCCCGCTATGGCCGCTTCACCGAGGTCGACAAGGCCAAGGCGTTTCTCGACACGCTGGAGGCGCCCTATGTGCTCAAGGCGGACGGTCTGGCCGCAGGCAAGGGCGTCGTCATCGCCCCGACCCTGGACGAGGCCAAGGCGGAAGCCGAGGAGATGCTGTCGGGTAAGTTCGGCGATGCTTCCGCAGAACTGGTCATTGAAGAATTCATGCATGGCGAGGAGGCCAGCGTCTTCGTCCTCACCGACGGGGTGAACCGCATCACCCTGCCCGCCTGCCAGGATCACAAGCGGCTTCTGGACAATGACGAAGGTCCCAACACCGGCGGCATGGGCGCCTATTGTCCCGCTCCCGTGATGACGCCTGCGCTCATGGCCGAGGTGGATGAAAAGATCGCCGCGCCGATGATCAATGGCCTGAATGAGGCCGGCCATCCCTATCAGGGCGTTCTTTACATAGGCCTCATGATGACCTCGGAGGGGCCGAAAGTCGTCGAGTTCAATGTGCGTTTTGGCGACCCTGAATGTCAGGTGCTCATGGCGTCCATGCTCGACGATATCGTGCCCGTGCTGCTGGCTTGCGCCACGGGCGGCATGCCAGCGCGGGATTTCGCACAATTGCTGCCAACTGTGGACCAGGCCCGTCCGTCAGCCACCGTCGTGATGGCGACCCGGGGCTATCCGGGCCATTACCACAAGGGCTCGGTCATCTCGAACGTCAAGGAGGCCGGAGAGGTCGAAGGCGTCACCATTTTCCACGCCGGGACCGGGACCAATGAAGCCGGCGAGCTTGTGGCCAATGGCGGTCGGGTGCTGAACGTCACCGCTGTCGGCGATGACCTCAAACAGGCCGTGGAGCGCTGCTACACCGCGGTGGACATGATCGACTGGCCCGAGGGCGTCTGCCGCCGCGACATCGCCTGGCGCGCCCTGGCGCGAGATTGATGCGGACCGCGCACACTCTTTTTTTGTGACAGTCTTGTAACGGCTCCGAACGAACCTACTTACAGTGTGGTTATGCCTTTATAACTCACTGGACGCCTCATGCGCATTCTCGAAGAAGGACAGGGTCGGGTCATACTTGATGTGGGGGACGCCTTCACGGCTGAGGCCGCTCAACGCTTCCTGCAATTCATGCAGACCTGCCCCTATTGCAACCGCATTCGCCTGCTTGTCCTGCCAGGCCTCTCAAAGTCGCATCTAGACGAGGCTGACGCGATCGCGTTCGGGCGTGCTATTTCCGCCTGCCTGAGCGGCGGGTCGGGGCGGATTGCGGTCGTTTACGACCCCGCCTCCGAGCGCCAGGAGCTGGAATACACCCTGATCGACACGACAATCAGTCTGAATCACCGGCTGATCGCGCAATTTCGCGACATCGACGAGGCCAAGTCCTGGCTGGACTGGGACCTCGCGATATCCGAACGCAAGCAGACCGGTTAGAGAGACAGCGTCCGTGAGAATCGTTCGCCCCGCCGTTCGATTTCCATCGGCCAGCTGTCCGCGCCCTCTTTCTCTCGCAGAATGCGGTTGAGATCGACCAGATTATCCACACGCTCATCCTGGATGGACAGGATGCGGTCGCCGGGCTGGAAACCGAAATAGGCGGCGGCGGAGCGGCGCGCGACCGAAGACACCAGAACCCCGTTCATGAAGGGGTCGATGCCGTTCTCTTCGTTGAAGGCCGGGCTGAGCTGAACCAGCTCGGCGCCATGAAGCGGGTTCTCGCCCGTGATCTCCATGCGCGCGCCCTCAATCGCGCCTGGCGCAGGTTCCGCATCCACGCGCAAGACACGCTCACGCCCGTCCCTCAGAACCGAAAGCTCTGCAGTGTCGCCAATCATGCGCGTGGCGAAGCGGAAACGGGCGCCCACCTCATCATTCACTTCCACGCCATCAACGGCCACCACCACATCCCCCTGCTGGAGACCGGCCCGGTCCGCGGCCCCGCCCTGCCAGATATCGGCGACAATCGCTCCACGCGGGCGGTCCAGCCCCAGGGAGCTCGCCAGGTCCTGGGTGACCGGCTGCAGGCGCGCCCCCAGCCAGGGGCGGATGATCTCGCCATCCTGAAGCGCGGCCTCGACGACCGTGCGCACCATTTCAGACGGAATGGCGAAGCCGATGCCGTTTGATCCGCCCGAGCGCGAAAAGATCGCCGTGTTCACGCCGATCAGCTGTCCGTCCATATCCACAAGCGCGCCGCCGGAATTGCCCGGGTTCACGGCTGCATCGGTCTGGATGAAGAAGGCATAGTCTGAAATGCCGACATCGGTTCGGGCCAACGCCGACACAATGCCGGAGGTGACGGTCTGGCCCACGCCAAACGGATTGCCGATGGCCAGCACCAGATCGCCCACCTCGCTGTCGCCCGCCTCATCGAACGGCAGGACCGGCAGTGCTTCGTTCGTGTCGATTTTCAGAACTGCGAGATCGGTGCGCTCATCCGCCAGGAGCAGCTCCGCCTCGAACTCGCGCCGGTCGGACAGGACGACGCGCAGATCCTGTGCGCCCTGCACGACGTGATTGTTGGTGACGATGACGCCGGTGGAATCCACGATCACGCCGGAGCCCAGCGAGTTCACCTCGCGCTCTCGCACCTGCGGTCCGAAAAAACGCTCAAAAAAGGGATCGCCTGCGAATGGGGTGCGTTGAGCAATCACGCGACGCGAATAGACATTCACCACAGCCGGCGCCGCCTCCCGCACAACAGGGGCGAAGGAGAGCTGAACCTGAGCCTGTGTTTCAGGGACCGCCCGCTCCTGCGCCGCTCCCGGAGCGACAAGGGCCACACTGGTCAACAGCGCAAGCGACAGGGTTCGGATCATGGAGCAATCTCCTCGGGCTAAGCCAGCAAACACGAAAATAGTGATAGGCCGATGTAAGATCAGGCAAGCGGCCTGAACAGGGGCTGAGCGATTACGGTTTCGCAAGATCGTCGCGGCGTTCGCTCTCAAACGGGATATACTGCCCCCAGGGGGATGCATCATGCGCAAACAGATCGAGACCTTCATCTTCAGACGCGGCAAGGGCGACAAGGCTCTGGAGAAGATCCAGTCCCGCGCCGAGAAAGCCTATGCGCCGCTTTACAAGGACGGCCGGACCAAAGCGCTCGACCGGGCGGAAGAGCTGGCCCATCAGCGGGTGGAGGAAGCATCCGAGCGTACCGAGGCGGAGTTCGAGCAGGATGAAGCCAAGGTCGAGGCCAATTTCTGGCCGAAGGTCCAGCGTGTGGCGCGCCAGATCCCGTTCCTGGAGGATCTGGTCGCCGCCTATTACGCCATGCGCGATCCTGAGACGCCCTTGCAGGCCCGCGCCGCCCTCGCCTTCGGCCTGCTCTACTTCCTGTGGATCGTCGACATCATTCCCGATTTTCTGGGACTCGTCGGCTATGCCGATGACGGCACAGTGCTGACGACCATCATCCTGCAAGTTGGCGGCGCCATTACCGATACGCACCGCGCCAAGGCCCGCAAGGCGCTTGGCGGCGATTAGCCGACCTCAGGCGAGCAGACCGCCTTCAGTCCAGATATGCTCGAATTGCGATTTGGGCCGAAGCGTGAAGCGTGCGCCGGTCAGCCGCGCCTCCCGGATCCGGTCACATCTCAGCGTCCGCGGCTCGCCCCTGAGATGATCAAAGGCGATGACATACCAGACCGGGTATTTCAGCAGCAGGTAATGCGGCTCGATCCGCCGCTCTGTGACCATCAGGTCCTCGCGCTGATAGCAGATATCGAGGACTTCCTTGTCGATGAACGCCTGGTGCAAAGCCTTCACCACTGGATCGGGCGGCAAAGACGCGCTCGCCTGTACAAAAGTGGACGAGGTGACGCCGACGAGAATTCTCGATTTCAGCGCCTCCACCCTCTCGCGCTTCTCTGGCGAGAAGGACGCGATCAGCTGGCGTCGGACCGCGTCCAGGCTGGCCAGGAAGATCGGCGATCCCAATTGCTGCGCCACCTCGATGCCGATGAGCAGATCCACCGCCTCTGCATAAGCGAGGTTCAGTCGTCCGACGCCCCAGCGGCGATCCAGTCGCACGCCGCCTCCGCGTCCGCGATCAGTCTCGATCGGCAGCCCCTGCTCGCGCAACAACGCCAGGTCCCGCGTCAGGGTGCGCTCGCTGACACCATGGGTCTTGGCCAAATCCTTGATGACGCAAAACGGTTCAGCTTGCAGCTGCGCCGTGAGCCTTTCAAGCCGCTGCAATCTGGTGGACGCGTCTGATCTCGTCATTCACCAAATACGACATAAAATGTCATATTTGGAAATAACCTTGTCTCTCAACGTCACAGACGCACTCAGGAGAGACAGACGTGCAAATGAATTATTTCGTCGCCGGCACCAACAATATGGAGGCTGCAATCCGCTTCTACGACCAGCTCTTCAGCCATTTCGGCATCGTACAGGCCGCACAGACCGACCGGATGTCCAACTGGCTGGGCGACGGGTTCGCCTTTGCGGTGGCGGACCCCTTTGATGGGAAGCCAGCGACACACGGCAACGGAACAATGATCGGTTTTCATGTCGGCGCGCCCGAGCAGGTCGACGCGATCTACAGGAGAGTTCTCGAACTGGGCGGGACGGATGAGGGAAAGCCGGGACAACGCGGCCCCTATTACTCCGCCTATGTGCGCGATCTTGATGGCAACAAGATCTGTTTCAACGCCTAGAGGCGCTTAGTCCCGCGCAAACGAAAAGGGCCGCATCCCGAAGGATGCGGCCCTTGTCTCGTTCGAAAGTGCGAAGGCCTTAGTCTTCAGCGCCCTCGACAGCCTCTTCACGCGCACGATCGGCGGCGCCTTTGGCTTCGGGATCGCGATCAACCAGCTCGATAACCGCCATCGGCGCGTTGTCGCCATGACGGAAACCGGCTTTCAGAACGCGGGTGTAACCACCATTGCGTTCTTCGTAGCGCGGGCCGAGGGTTTCAAACAGCTTGGCCACCTGATCCTTGTTGCGGATCTTGGAGATCGCCTGACGGCGAGCATGCAGATCACCGCGTTTGGCCAGGGTGATGAGCTTGTCCATGATCGGCTTGAGCTCTTTGGCCTTCGGCAGGGTGGTGACGATTTGTTCGTGCTCGATCAGCGACGCGGCCATGTTGGCGAACATGGCGCGACGGTGAGTCGAGGTGCGGTTAAGCTTGCGGTGGGCGACGCCATGACGCATCGGTTTTCTCCTTCAATCCCGGTTAGGGACGCCTCGCGGCGTTCCTCCTAGATTTGATCCTCATATTTCTTGGCGAGATCTTCGATGTTCTCCGGCGGCCAGTTCGGCGCGTCCATGCCCAGATGCAGACCCATCTGTGCGAGAACTTCCTTGATCTCGTTGAGCGATTTGCGACCGAAGTTCGGGGTGCGGAGCATTTCCGCCTCGGACTTCTGAATGAGGTCGCCGATATAGACGATGTTGTCGTTCTTCAGGCAGTTCGCCGAACGCACCGACAGCTCCAGCTCGTCCACCTTCTTCAGGAGGGCCGGGTTGAAGTCCAGCTCCGGCTTGTCGTCCTCGGCCGCACGGGCTTCGGAAGGCTCTTCGAAGTTCACGAAGATCTGGAACTGGTCCTGAAGGATGCGAGCGGCATAAGCCACGGCGTCCTCGGGGGTCACAGCGCCGTTGGTTTCGACTTCCAGGATCAGCTTGTCATAGTCGAGCACCTGGCCCTCACGCGTGTTTTCCACGCGATAGGCGACGCGCTTGACCGGGCTGTAGAGCGCGTCCACGCCGATGAGGCCGATCGGGGCGTCCTCGGGGCGGTTGCGGTCAGCCGGGACATAGCCCTTGCCGGTGTTCACGGTCAGGACCATGCGCACATCCGCATCCTCGTCGAGGGTGCAGATGACGTGATCCTTGTTGATGATCTCGACGTCAGCAGTCTCTTCGATGTCGCCGGCGGTCACTTCGCCCGGGCCCTGCTTTTTCAGGGTCAGACGCTTGGGACCTTCGCCATGCATGCGAAGCGCGACCTGCTTGAGGTTCAGGATGATGTCGGTGACATCCTCCCGCACGCCCTTGATGGACGAAAACTCGTGCAGAACGGAATCAATCTGCACCGCCGTGATCGACGCGCCCTGCAGCGAGGACAGCAGAATGCGGCGCAGCGCATTGCCCAGGGTCATGCCGAAGCCGCGCTCGAGCGGCTCAGCAATGATCTTGGCTTGGCGCACCGGATCAAAGCCAGGTTGGATTTCCGGCTTCATCGGGCGGATCAGTTCCTGCCAGTTCTTTTCAATCACGGACATCACCCCTTCAGGCGTGCGGCGCGACAGCCAGAAGGCTGCGCGCCGGACCAAAGTCGTCAATCAGCGCCTCGGACGCTGAAAGAATTTAGACGCGGCGGCGCTTCGGCGGACGGCAGCCATTATGCGGAATCGAGGTCACGTCGTGGATCGTCGTGATCGTGAAACCGACAGACTGCAGCGCACGGAGCGCGGACTCACGTCCCGAACCCGGGCCGGAGACCTTGACTTCAAGCGTCTTGACGCCGTGCTCTTGCGCCTTGCGGCCTGCATCTTCAGCAGCCACCTGCGCAGCGTACGGCGTGGATTTGCGCGAGCCCTTGAACCCCATGGCGCCAGCCGAGGACCAGGAAATCGCGTTTCCTTGCGCGTCGGTGATGGTGATCATGGTGTTGTTGAAGCTGGCGTTCACATGCGCGACGCCAGCCGTGATGTTCTTGCGCTCGCGGCGGCGGACGCGGGACGGTTCTTTTGCCATTACCCTCGTTCCTTATTTCTTCTTGCCGGCGATCGGCTTGGCCGGGCCTTTACGGGTGCGCGCATTGGTGTGCGTGCGCTGGCCGCGGACCGGAAGGCCACGACGGTGACGCAGGCCACGATAGCAGCCCAGATCCATCAGACGCTTCACGTTCACCGCGACTTCACGGCGAAGATCGCCTTCCACGGTGTAGCCAGCGTCGATGGCTTCACGGATCTGCAGAATTTCAGCGTCGGTGAGCTGGCTCACACGCTTCTCGGCGGGAATACCCACCTTTTCACAAATTTCCGCCGCCATAGCCGGGCCGATGCCGTGGATATAGCGCAGCGCGATCGTGACGCGCTTGTTAGTCGGAATGTTGACGCCGGCGATACGTGCCACGACGCTCTCCTTGTCTCATCAGCCTTCGCAGCAGAAGACGCTGAAAGAGCGCAACCGGTTTGGCGGCGCTTATTTCGACGTCTGCCCCTGCGAGCGAAGGGCGCTTATTATAGGCGCTCACCTGTCGCGTCAACCGCGATAGGAAGCCACCCGTCCTGTTTTTCCAGACCGGACCGGCCTGGAAGCTGCTCTTTACTGGTCGAGCGCCGCTGCAATACGTGCAGCAACCTCGTCCATCTGACCCATGCCGTCCACATCAGACAATTTGCCCTGCCCCTCATAGTAGGGAATCAGCGGCGCGGTCTGGGCGTTGTAATTCTCGAGCCGAACCTTGAACGCCTCGACGGTGTCGTCGGCGCGGCCTTCCTGGGCGGCGCGTTTTTCCATACGCGACACCAGCTCGTCCTGATCCACCACAAGCCGCACGACCTTGTCGATCTGCGTGCTGCGTGACGCCAGGAGTTCATCCAGCGCTTCGGCCTGGGCCACGGTGCGCGGGAAACCGTCGAAAATGGCGCCGCCGGCGATCTCAGCCTCCGGCAGGCGTTCCTCGATCAGGGCGATGACGATCTCGTCGGAAACAAGATCCCCACGGTCCATGATATCCTTGACCTTACGGCCCAGTTCGTTGCCGGCCGCAATGGCGGCGCGCAGCATGTCGCCCGTGGAGAGCTGAAGCCATCCGTAATCGGCAACCAGACGCTTGGCTTGGGTGCCCTTCCCCGCCCCCGGCGGGCCGAACAATACCAGGTTCATCGCTTGCGCCCCCTCAGTTTGGTCTTCTTGATCAGGCCTTCATACTGGTGGGCCAGCAGATGGGACTGGATCTGACCAACCGTATCGAGCGTCACCGACACCACGATCAGCAGCGAGGTGCCGCCAATGTAGAACGGAATGCCCGAAACTTGCGCCTTCAGGAACTCGGGGAGAACACAGACCAAAGTCAGATACGCAGCGCCAATGACCGTCAGGCGCGTCAGCACATAGTCCAGATACTCGGCGGTGCGCTTGCCAGGACGGATGCCCGGCAGGAAGCCGCCATACTTCTTCAGATTGTCCGCGGTTTCTTCCGGATTGAAGACCAGCGAGGTGTAGAAGAAGGTGAAGAAGATGATCATGGCGGCGTAGAAGGCCAGGAACAGCGGCTGTCCCGGGCCAAGCATGGCCACGATATTGGCCAGCCAGTCCGGACCGGACTGGGAAAAGCCCTGAATGGTCGCCGGCAGGAGCAGCAGCGAGGAGGCGAAAATCGCCGGAATCACGCCCGCCGTGTTCAGCTTGAGCGGCAGGAAGCTCGATTCCCCGCCCATCATGCGATTGCCCACCTGACGCTTGGGATACTGGATCAGCAGTCGACGCTGGCTGCGCTCCATGAAGACAACGAACGCCAGCACGACGACGATGCCGACCAGCATGGCGATGATGACCGGACCGGCGATGCTGCCTGAAGCGCCCGCCTGCAGCGCATTGACCAGCGCGCGCGGAAGCTCGGCCACAATGCCGGCGAAAATGATCAGGGAGACGCCATTGCCCACGCCGCGAGCGGTGATCTGCTCACCCAGCCACAGCAGGAACATGGTGCCGCCCACCAGGGTGGTGACGGTCGTGATCAGGAAGAACGGACCCGGATTGATGGCGATGGACGCGCCGTCGGTCACGGTCTGCATGCCGATGGCGATCGCGAAGGCCTGGGCGGCGGCCAGAACCACGGTCAGATAGCGGGTGTACTGGTTGATCTGCTTGCGACCCTGCTCCCCGCCATCCTTCTTCAGACGCTCCAGTGACGGAATGGTCGCCGCCATGAGCTGCATGATGATGGAGGCCGAGATGTACGGCATCACGTTCAGCGCAAAGATCGCCATGCGCTCGACGGCGCCGCCGGACATCATGTTGAACATGCCCAACACGCCTTGGGATTGCTGCTGGAAGGCCAGCGCAAACTGTGCGGGATCGATGCCCGGGACCGGCACGAAGGTGCCGACACGGTAGATGACCAGGACCAGGAGCGTGAACAGAATGCGCTTCTGCAGCTCCTTCGCTTGGGCGAACGCCCCGAAATTCATGTTCTGGGCGAGCTGTTCAGCGGCTGACGCCATATCGGTCGGATGCTCCCTGAGAAAGCCCTCAAAGCGCGGAGGGACCGCTTCCAGTTAGGAAGCGGTCTATCTCAACGCCAGCTTATTCGGACTGATCTTTGGCGGATTTGGCGAGGACGGTGACTTTGCCGCCTGCTTTTTCCACCGCTTCGATCGCCGGCTTGGAGCCGCCAGCCACCGTCAGCTCAAGTTTCGCTTTCAGCTCGCCGCCGCCGATCACGCGCACGCCGTCCTTGGCGCGGCGGATGACGCCAGCCTTGATGAGCGCTTCGGCGTCGACCGGCGCTTTCGCGTCGAGCTTGCCAGCGTCCACAGCGGCTTGCAGCTTGGCCAGGGTCACTTCAGCGAACGCCAGGCGGTTCGGCTTGTTAAAGCCGCGCTTGGGCAGACGTTGATAGAGCGGCATCTGGCCGCCCTCAAAGCCCTTGATGGCGACACCCGAGCGAGACTTCTGGCCTTTAACGCCGCGTCCGCCGGTTTTGCCCTTGCCAGAGCCGATGCCACGGCCGACACGCATACGCGACTTGGTCGCGCCGTCGTTATCGCGCAGTTCATTCAAGCGCATCGTTTGTCTCCTTGGTGAGAGGGCGCGGGATTAACCGCGCTCCTCCACGATCTCAACCATGTGAGCGACCTTGCGGATCATGCCCCGAACAGACGGGGTGTCCTCAAGCTCGCGCTCGCGGCCGATGCGGCCCAGGCCCAGACCCTTGAGGGTCGCGGTCTGGTCCTTCGGACGGCGGATGGGGCTGCCGGTTTGGCGCACCACCAGGGTTTTCTTGTCAGCCATGCGTCCCTCCTAGGATTCGATGGCTTCCGGCGAGCTGGCGCCATCTTGGCGACGCTCGACCAGATCCGCGACCTTGATGCCACGCTTGGCGGCCACGGTGCGCGGGCTGTTCTGGGCCTTCAGGGCCTCGAACGTGGCGCGAACCATGTTGTACGGGTTGGACGAACCGGTCGATTTCGCGACCACGTCCTGAACGCCGAGTGATTCCAGCACCGCACGCATCGGACCGCCGGCGATGACGCCGGTGCCCGGAGGGGCGGAGCGCAGGATCACCTTGCCGGCGCCCCAACGGCCTTTCGCATCATGGTGCAGGGTGCGGCCTTCACGCAGCGGCACGCGCACCATCATCTTCTTGGCTTCTTCGGTCGCCTTGCGGATGGCTTCCGGCACTTCACGCGCCTTGCCCTGTCCGAAACCGACGCGGCCCTTCTGGTCACCGACCACCGCGAGTGCGGCGAACTGGAAGTTCCGGCCGCCTTTCACGGTTTTGGCGACGCGGTTGATCTGGACCAGCTTGTCGACCAGTTCCGGTTCGGCGTTGTCGTCGTCCCGGCGGCGGCGATCGCGGCCGCGATTGTCTTCTCGTGCCATGCGTTCGCTCCTTAGAAGTTCAGACCGCCCTCGCGAGCGGCGTCAGCGAGCGCTTTCACACGCCCGTGGAAGATGTAACCGCCGCGGTCGAACACCACATCGGTCAAACCTTTTTCCTTCGCCCGCTCTGCGACCAGCTTGCCGACCTCGGCAGCCGCTTCGACGCCGGACTTGGTGATCTTGTTGTCTTTTTCCATCGTGGAAGCCGACACCAGGGTCACGCCGTTCGCATCGTCGATGATCTGGGCGTAAATGTTCTTGGACGAACGGAAGACCGAGAGTCTCGGACGGCCGTTGCCCATTTTGCGGAGCCGGGTGCGCGTGCGCTGAGCGCGGCGCCGCATTTGTTCTGCAGCAGATTTCATCGCCTGGCCCCTTACTTCTTCTTGCCTTCCTTACGGCGGACATATTCGTTCGAATACTTCACGCCTTTGCCTTTGTAAGGCTCCGGCGGACGGAATTCGCGAATTTCCGCCGCGGTCTGACCCACGGTCTGGGCGTCAGCGCCCTCAATGGTGATCTCGGTCGGCTTCGGCGTCGCGATCTTCACGCCCGCGCGCGGGGTGTAGACGACGTCGTGAGAGAAGCCGAGCGAGAGCTTGAGGTCGTTGCCCTGCATTTGAGCGCGATAACCGACACCGATCAGTTCGAGGTCCTTCTTGAAGCCCTCGGTCACGCCTTGCACCATGTTCTTGATGCGGGCGCGCGCGGTGCCATACATGGCTTTCGCGAATTTCGAATTTTCAGCCATCTCGACCGAAATGGCGTTGTCCTCTTGCTTGATGCGCACGCATGCGGGCGCTTCGAAGCTGAGTTCGCCTTTCGGGCCTTTGACCGACACCTGCGCCCCGGTGACGTTCGCCGTCACACCGTTGGGGATTTCGACAGGCAGTTTGCCTAGACGCGACATAGTTCTGGCCTCCCTGTCTCTAGCTGACGTGGCAAAGGATTTCGCCGCCGACGTTCTTGGAGCGAGCGACTGCGTCGCTCATCACGCCTTGCGGGGTCGAAATGATGGCGATGCCCAGGCCGTTCATGACGAGCGGCAGATCGCGCACCTTGCGGTATTCGCGACGGCCCGGCTTGGACACGCGTTTGATGTCGGAGATCACCGGCTGGCCTTCATGGTACTTCAGTTCGATCTCGAACTGCTTGAAGCCCTTGGCGTCGGTGGTCTCGGTGTAACCGCGGATGAAGCCCTCTTCCAGGAGCACTTCGAGCACGCGGCCGCGAAGTTTCGAGGACGGGGTCACCACGGAGGTCCGCTTGCGCATCAGCGCGTTGCGGATACGGGTCAGCATATCGCCGAGAGGATCGTTCACGGACATCTAAATCCCTCCTACCAGCTCGACTTGACCATGCCCGGGATCAACCCGTGGCTGGCCAGCTGACGCAGCGCAATGCGCGACATCTTCAGCTTGCGATAATACGCGCGCGGGCGGCCGGTCACCTGGCATCGGTTACGGATGCGGGACGGCGCCGAGTTGCGCGGCAGCGAGGCCAGCTTCAGTTGCGCCGCAAAGCGCTCTTCAACCGGCTTGTCCGTGTCGCGTGCGATCGCTTTCAGAGCTTCACGCTTGGCAGCAAAACGCTGAGCCAGGCGTTGGCGCTTGAGATTGCGTTCGACTGCACTCTTCTTAGCCATTCAGTTTTCTCCTCGCGTGCGAGACCCTCACGGTCCCGCTCTCCTGCTGCGTTAGTTCGAGAACGGAAAGTCGAACTCGGCCAGCAGGGCCTTCGCTTCTTCGTTGGTGCGGGCCGTGGTGCAGACGACGATGTCCATACCGCGGATCTTCTCAACCTTGTCGTAGTCGATCTCGGGGAAGACGATGTGCTCTTTCAAGCCCATCGCATAGTTGCCCCGGCCATCGAAGCTCTTGCCGTTCAGACCGCGGAAGTCGCGGACGCGCGGTAGAGCAATGGTCACCAGGCGATCAAGGAATTCGTACATACGATCCTTGCGCAGGGTCACCTTGGCGCCAATCATCTGTTCTTCGCGCAGCTTGAAGCCGGCGATGGATTTCTTGGCGACCGTGCCAACCGGCTTCTGGCCGGCGATGGCTTCGAGATCGGCAAGCGCGCCACGGATTTTCTTGGAATCCTGAGCCGCTTCGCCAACGCCCATGTTGATCACGACCTTGTCCAGGCGCGGGATCATCATCTCGTTCGCATAACCGAACTTTTCCTTCAGACGCGCGCGGATTTCCTCGCGGTATTTCGTCTTCAGGCGCGGTTCGTATTCAGCAACGTCAGCCATCGATCACCTCACCGGATTTCTTGGCCACGCGCACTTTCTTGCCGTCCTCGACCTTGAAGCCCACACGGGTGGCTTCGCCGGATTTCGGATCGACCAGAGCCACGTTGGACACGTGGATAGACGCGTTTTTCTCAACAATACCGCCCGGGGTCGTCTGGGACGGACGCTGGTGGCGCTTGACCACGTTGACGCCCGACACCACCACACGGTCTTCCTTGGGAAGGACCTGGGTGACCTCGCCGGTCTTACCTTTGTCGCGACCGGTCAGAACGATGACCTTGTCGCCCTTTTTGATCTTCGCAGCCATGGTTACAGGACCTCCGGCGCGAGCGAGACGATCTTCATGTGGTTCTTGGCGCGCAGTTCACGGGGAACCGGGCCGAAGATCCGGGTGCCGACCGGCTCGTTGTTGTTGTTCAGAATAACAGCCGCGTTGCCGTCGAAACGGATGACGCTGCCGTCGCGACGCTTGATGTCGCGAGCGGTGCGCACGACGACGGCCTTGCGGACGTCGCCCTTCTTAACGCGGCCCTTGGGCGTGGCTTCCTTGACCGAGACGACAATGATGTCGCCGACGCCGGCATAGCGGCGTTTCGCGCCGCCCAGCACTTTGATGCACTGCACGCGGCGGGCCCCGGAATTGTCGGCCACGTCCAGATTGGTTTGCATCTGGATCATCGCGATCCTCCGTTAATAGTGGATCATCCACGATCAGGCTTACGCCTGGTCGGAGACGACCTCCCACCGCTTGAGCTTCGACTTCGGCGTGCATTCCTGGATCTGGACACGCTCGCCAACCTTGATCGCGCCCGACTCGTCGTGGGCGTGATATTTCTTCGTACGGCGCACGGTTTTGCGCAGCAGGGGGTGCAGGAAGGTGCGCTCAACGCGCACGATCACGGTTTTAGCCTGCTTGTCGCTCACCACGACGCCTTGAAGGATGCGCTTCGGCATGGACCCAAGCCCCCTTAATTTTCAAGCGCGCGGCGGCGCTGATCCGTTTTGACCCGGGCGATGTCCCGGCGGATCTGCTTAAAGCGCGCAGTGTTTTCCAGCTGGCCGGTGGCCTGTTGGAAACGCAGGTTGAACTGTTCTTTTTTCAGCTTGAGGAGTTCGTCCTGAAGCTGATCGTCGCTGAGAGCGCGGACGTCTTCGGCTTTCATGCTTCCCTCCTCTTACTCACCCGGACGGGTGACGACTTTGGTCTTGATCGGCAGCTTGGCTGCGCCCAGGCGCAGTGCTTCGCGTGCCACATCATCCGGAACACCATCGATTTCGAAGATGATCCGGCCCGGCTTGACTTTGGCCACCCAGTATTCCGGCGAGCCTTTACCTTTACCCATCCGGACTTCGGTCGGCTTCTTGGACACCGGCAGGTCCGGGAACACCCGGATCCACACGCGACCGGCCCGTTTCATGTGACGGGTGATCGCACGACGGGTCGCCTCGATCTGACGGGCGGTGATCCGCTCCGGCTCGACCGCTTTCAGGCCATAGGATCCAAAGGTCAGCGTGAAGCCGCCCTTGGCCTGACCGTGAATGCGGCCTTTGTGCGCCTTGCGGAATTTGGTGCGCTTCGGCTGAAGCATGGTGCTACTCCCTCGTTCCGCTTACGCTGCCTGACGGCCAGAGCGGGTGCGCTGCTCGCCAGAGTCGAGCATGCGACGCTCTTGCGCCATCGGGTCGTGTTCCATGATCTCGCCTTTGTAGATCCAGACCTTGATGCCGATGATGCCCATCGCGGTCTTGGCTTCAGCGAAACCGTAGTCGATGTCCGCACGCAGGGTGTGCAGCGGAACCGAACCTTCAGAATACTTCTCGACGCGTGCGATCTCGGCGCCGCCCAGACGGCCGCCGCACATGATCTTGCAGCCCAGGGCGCCCATGCGCATGGCGGTCTGCAGCGAACGCTTCATGGCGCGGCGGAAGGCCACGCGGCGTTCGAGCTGCTGGGCCACGCTCTCGGCGACCAGGGTCGCGTCGACTTCCGGCTTGCGCACTTCGACGAGGTTCAGGAACACTTCGCCCTCAACCATCTTCGAGACCTTGCGACGCAGCTTCTCGATATCCGCGCCTTTTTTGCCGATCACGACACCCGGACGCGCCGTGTGAATGGTGATGCGGCACTTCTTGTGCGGACGCTCAATGATGATGCGCGACACGGACGCGTTCTTGAGCTCCTTTTTCAGGTACTCGCGAATGCGCAGGTCTTCGTGCAGCAGATCGGCGTATTCCTCGCCCTTGGCGAACCAACGCGATTCCCAGGTGCGGTTGATGCCGACGCGCAGGCCGATCGGATTAACCTTCTGACCCATTAGGCGGCCTCCTCAACTTCACGCACGACGATCGTCAGCTCGGAAAACGGCTTCAGGATCTTGGCGCCGCGACCACGCGCACGGGCGCGGAAGCGTTTCATGACCAGGTTTTTGCCCACATAGGCCTCGGACACGACCAGAGAGTCGATATCCAGACCGTGGTTGTTTTCCGCGTTGGCGATGGCGCTCTCGAGCACCTTCTTGACGTCGGCGGAATGACGCTTGCGCGAGAATTCCAGGTCAGCCAGAGCGCGTTCAACCTTCTTGCCACGGATCAGCTGGGCAATGAGGTTGAGCTTCTGCGGGCTGATGCGGATCATCCGCAGCTTTGCGCGCGCTTCATTATCCGCGACGCGGCGGGGATTTGCAGCCTTGCCCATCGCTTACTTCCTCTTGGCTTTCTTGTCCGCCGCGTGGCCGTAATAGGTCCGAGTCGGAGCGAATTCGCCCAGCTTGTGACCGACCATCTCTTCGGAGACGAGAACCGGAATGAACTTGTTGCCGTTGTGGACCTGGAAGGTCAGACCCACAAACTGCGGCATGATCGTCGAGCGGCGCGACCAGGTCTTGATCGCTTGCTTGCGGCCGCCGTCATGAGCAGCTTCGGCTTTCTTCAGGAGGTATCCGTCGACAAACGGACCTTTCCAGACAGAACGAGGCATGGCGCAGCCGTCCCTTAGCGTTTCTTGCGCTCGTGGCGCGAGCGAATGATGAATTTGTCAGTGGCTTTGTTCGACCGGGTCTTGCGGCCCTTGGTCGGCTTGCCCCACGGGGTGACCGGGTGACGACCGCCCGAGGTGCGGCCTTCGCCGCCGCCGTGCGGGTGATCGACCGGGTTCATAGCCACGCCGCGAACGGCCGGGCGTTTGCCCATGTGACGCTTGCGACCGGCTTTACCCAGATTGGTGTTCAGGTGGTCCGCATTGGAGACCGCGCCAACGGTCGCCATGCAGTCCTGGTGCACCATGCGCAGCTCGCCGGACATCAGGCGAACCTGAGCATAACCGGCATCGCGGCCCACCAGCTGAGCGTAAGCGCCGGCGGAACGGGCGATCTGCCCGCCTTTGAGCGGCTTGAGCTCAACATTGTGGATGATGGTGCCGACCGGCATCGCTTTCAGCGGCATGGCGTTGCCCGGCTTAACGTCCACGCGCTCGCCTGCGACAACGATGTCGCCGGCAGACAGACGCTGCGGAGCCAGGATGTAAGCCAGTTCGCCGTCTTCGTACTTCACGAGTGCGATGAAGGCGGTGCGGTTCGGGTCGTATTCCAGACGCTCGACAGTCGCCGGCACGTCAAACTTGCGACGTTTGAAGTCGATGACGCGATACAGCTTCTTGGCGCCGCCGCCGCGACGACGAGACGTCACGCGACCGGTGTTGTTGCGACCGCCGGATTTGGTCAGACCTTCAACGAGGGTCTTTTCCGGACGACCGGGGTGCAGCTCGGACTTGTCCACCAGCACGAGAGCGCGGCGGCCAGGCGAGGTCGGCTTGAAAGTCTTCAGAGCCATGGGTCTCTCTCCTCTGCGCGCTTACAGGCCGGTGCTGACGTCGATGGAGTGGCCCTCTTCCAGGGTCACAACCGCCTTTTTGACGTCGTCACGCTTGCCCGCAATACCGCGGAAACGTTTGGTTTTGCCTTTTTGAACGATGGTGTTCACGGCCTTAACCTTGACCTTGAACAGCTCTTCGATCGCTTCGGCGATGTCTTTCTTGTTCGCAGACAGCGGCACGCGGAAGACGACCTTGTTCTCTTCAGAGAGAATGGTGGCCTTCTCGGTGATCACCGGCGACAGAATGGTGTCGTAATGGCGAGCAGCGGGCATGTTACGCAGCCTCCTGCGGCGCGAGCCGCTCGTTGATCTTCTCGACAGCCGCTTTGGTCAGGACCAGCACGTCACGACGCAGCACGTCGTAAACGTTCAGGCCTTGCGCCGGCAGAACGTCGATCAGCGGGATGTTGCGGGCGGCGCGGGCGAAGTTCTCGTCCAGCGTCTCGCCATCAATGATCAGCGCGTTCGACCAGCCCAGCTTCGAGAATTTCTCGGTCAGAGCCTTGGTCTTGGCTTCATCAAGACGCGCCTCGTCCAGGATCACCAGCTGCTTGGCGCCGGCTTTGGTGGACAGGGCGTGCTTGAGCGCCAGGGCGCGCACTTTCTTCGGCAATTCGGTCGCATGGGAGCGAACGCGCGGGCCATGGGCCACGCCGCCGCCCACGAAGATCGGGGCGTTGCGGGAACCGTGACGGGCGCCGCCGCCGCCTTTCTGGCGACCAAACTTTTTCTTGGTGCGGGCGATCTCACCGCGCTCTTTCGTCTTGTGGGTGCCGGCCTGACGGCGCGACAGCTGCCACTTGACGGCGCGCTGGAGGATGTCCGCGCGGACCTCTTCGATACCGAACACGGCATCAGAGAGATCAATCGAGCCGGCTTTGCCGGCATCGAGCGTCACAACATCGAGTTTCATCAGTTAGCCCCTTCGTCCTGGGCTTCTTGAGCCTCAGCCGGAGCCTCGGCCGGAGCCGAATCGGCTTTTTCGAGCAGCTTGGCCGGATACGGCAGATCCTCAGCGCCAACGCCTTTGACAGCGTCGCGGATCTCGACCCAGCTTTCCTTGGAGCCCGGCACGGCGCCCTTCACGAGCACGAGGCCGCGCTCAGCGTCGACACGGACGATCTCAAGGCTCTGGATGGTGACACGCTCGGAACCGAGGTGACCGGCCATTTTCTTGCCCTTGAAGACCTTGCCCGGGTCCTGACACTGGCCGGTCGAACCGTGGGAACGGTGAGAGATCGACACGCCGTGCGAGGCGCGCAGACCACCAAAGTTCCAGCGCTTCATGCCGCCAGCGAAGCCCTTACCGATCGAGGTGCCGGACACGTCGACTTTCTGACCGACCACAAAGTGCTCGGCGGAAAGCTCGGCGCCCGCTTCGATCAGCGCATCTTCCGGCACGCGGAACTCGACCAGCTTGCGCTTGGGCTCGACAGAAGCCTTTGCGAAGTGGCCGCGCATCGCCTTGGAGGTGCGCTTGGCCTTGGCTTTGCCCGCGCCCAGCTGGACAGCGGTATAGCCATCATTTTCAGAGGTGCGCTGTGCCACCACCTGGAGACCGTCCAGGTGAAGCACCGTCACCGGCACATGATCGCCGTCTTCGGTGAAGACGCGGGTCATGCCCAGCTTTTTGGCCAGAAGGCCAGTGCGCATGGATGCAGCCTGCTTCATGGCCTTACGCTCCCAGCTTGATCTCGACGTCCACGCCGGCAGACAGGTCGAGCTTCATCAGCGCGTCCACGGTCTGCGGGGTGGGGTCTACGATGTCCAGCATCCGCTTGTGCGTGCGGATTTCGAACTGCTCGCGCGACTTCTTGTCGACGTGCGGACCGCGCAGAACAGTGAATTTCTCCAGCCGCGTCGGCAGCGGAATCGGTCCACGCACATTCGCGCCGGTGCGCTTTGCGGTGGAAACGATCTCACGCGCCGAAGTGTCGAGCACGCGGTGGTCGAACGCCTTCAGGCGGATTCTGATGTTTTGTTGCGCCATCGGTCCGGTCCCAACATGCACAAGAGCCGCGCAAAGGACGGAACGCCCCGGCAGCTCTTGCAATCCAATTTTTTTTCGCTTCGAGAACTGCGTTTGCCCAAGGGCACTGCCAGTTCGTCAGAGGGACCGTGCAATACGCGTTCCGCCCCTCCCCGTCAACACCTAGTCACAAGATTCACCACCACATCGGCAGTTTAAACTCTTCGCCAGGTGCGGCTTACGCACAGACGGGGAATTGATCGCCCTGTCGGGCTGTCAAAGAGCTTAAACGACGCCAAAGCGTCCGGTGCGGCGAGTGACTCGACGCTGACACCGCGTATGTATCCCGAGCGCGGTTGATTCACAACAGACCGTCGCAGATGCGACTGCGAGAATCATCACGATCGCCACACCCCCACATGCAAAACGCCCCG